>NZ_JBFRQW010000024.1:0-99447 GCF_041472735.1 Vibrio sp. 10N.261.46.E11 | reverse complement strand
TGCTGTCTGGTGAGACTTTACTATTTGAAAGCCTTCCCAGAATGAAGATAGGAAAGTATGATTCTGCATGAAAACGGTAGTTTGTGTATGATTTTTGTTTGGCGACTAAACCATATCACTTACTACCGTTTTTGTTTTCAATTCCCGCTAATCCGCGATGAACCAAAAAAAAGCCCCGAAGTATGTACTTCGGGGCAATTAATTTACGGTAGAAAGGTTTTACGCTTCTAAGGTGTTTCGATAAGCTCTTGAACAGGAGATACCGTTTTGTTTTGAGCAAAACCACGCAGACCAACAACGTGTACGTGTTCGTGATCTTTGAAAACCTTACGTACCAGTTTGTAGGTAGTACCTTTCTCTGGGCTAATGTTCTCTGGCGCTGCAATCAGGAGTTGCATACCTAAACGGTCACACAGTTCAAACAGTGTAGAGATCGACTTAGAATCCAGACGTGCGGCTTCATCAAGGAACAACAAACGACATGGAACGATGTCTTTACTACGAAGTCGACGAGACTCTTCTTCCCAGCTCTGAATAACCATCAATAGGATTGACTGACCAGTACCGATCGCCTCACCCGTCGACAGTGCGCCCGATTCCGCTTGTAACCAACCGTCTGAACCACGGTTAACTTCAACACTCAGCTCTAGATAGTTACGGTAATCCAGTAACTCTTCACCAAGAACTTGTGGTGAACGTTGACCCATATCGATATGTGGATTCACACGTTGGAACAACTTCGCCATTGCTTCAGAGAAGGTAAAGCGCGTTGATTCGAACAAGTCTTTATGCTGCTCTTGTTGAGTCGCTAAGCCTGATAGCAAAATCTCGTGGCTTTCACGGATCTTAACGTTCAGACGTACCCCCTTAACCTGACCAAAGTAGATGTTAGACAGACCTTGGTTGAGCATACGAATACGGTTCTGCTCGCGCTGAATCGTTTTCTTTATGATACTTGCTACCGACTCAGAGCTGATCGCTAAGCGGTTTTCACGCTGCGTCAGTTCTTCTGTTAGTCGAGCTAGCTCTACTTCCATCTCTTCGATTGCTTCAACCGGATCATCGGTATGAATGATGTCTTGGCGAATGCGCTCTCGAAGGTGTTGGTAAACCGCAATGTAAAACAGAACCTTACGCTCTGGATGTGCGTTGTCTTCAGAGAGACGCAGCGAATCACGCAGGTCGTCATTGTCAGCTACAGCCAGACGTAGCGCACCCAGTGATTTATCCGACATAGAGCGAAGTTCGCCCGCCGTTAAATAAGCCAGTTCACGTTTGTGCAGACGACGTTCAACGTCATTCTCACGAGCTAAACGAAGTACTGAACACCAGCCGGCTTTTGCTGCAACAACGAAGGTACGAAGCTCTGTGTACTCTTTCTGAACTTTCTTAAGACGCTTAGCCAGCGCTTTCATCTCAAGTTCAGTTGAGGTAATCGTGCGTTCGTATTCACTCTTACGGCTACGAGAAGTATGCAAACGCTCTTGAAGCTCGTCACGACGACGAACCGCGCGCTCTTCAGCACCTTCATCAGCGTTAACACCGAATTCTTGTAGCTCTTGCTTGAACTCTTGAACCGTCTCTTGCTTCGCTTGGTGCGAGCTCTTCAGTGCTGCCAATACTTGGTTGTACTGGTTCATCTGTTCGCGAGCTTGCTTTAAGCCATCACGGCCTTTAGTTCGAGCTTGTTCTGCTTGAACCAACTTCGCTTTCAGTTGTTCGCTCAGTTCGCTGCTCTTGTTAAGCAGGTCAACAGAATCTGCGTAAGCAAAGTAGTGACGACGTTCGATTAAGTCAGAAAGAGCAAACACTTTACCTTTTAGAGTTTGTAACGCGCTGTCCGCCTGACGATACTCGGCTTCCAAAGCTTCGAACTGCTCTGGGTCAGCATCGAGTGCAGAAACGATTTGCTCTAATGAAGTAAGCGCTTTGCCATGAGTGTTCAAGTAAGACTTAGCTTCACTTAAACGCTCTAGTTGCGCTTCTAATTCAGCTAAGCGCTCAGCCAATGTTTCGTCTTCTAAAATACGAACCATTGGTGCTAATTTATCTAATGCACCAAGTGCCTGCTTGCTTTGTAGAAGCTGGCTACGTTGTTGCTGCTCTTTAGAGTTAAGCTCAGCCAGAGAACGAACAATTTGATTGCGCTTATCACGAATCGCAGTAAGTGCTTGTTCTGGGTCTGCGTTAAACGCAACATGCAGGTGCTTAGCAACAAAGCTGTTGAATGCTTGGTATAGGCGATTCAGTTTCTGAGAATCGAACGCTGCTTTGGCGTGGTTTTCCACAACCACATCACGCTCTTCACGCAACTTCTCTAAACGTTGTTCACGAGCCGCACGTCCAAACAGAGGGATCTCAGGGAAACGAGAATAACGCATCTGGCGATCGTTCAGCTGAACACACACCGCGCCTTCGAGCTCGTCAGCATTAAATGAACTGTCATCAAACGCATCTACATCACCTTCTAGGATGTAAAGGTCTTCTGGACAATCATCGAGATCCACCAACTTCTCTTTAATGCCATCAAGGTCCGAAACCACAATTGCGTGACGAGCTGGGCCATACATCGCACTGAAGTATGGTGCATCACCAATGGTAATGTCATCGTAGATCTCAGAAAGCAACACGCCACCCAGCGTATCCGCTAGGCCTTTCAGGCGAGGATCGTTAGAACCACCTGGAGAAGCTAAGCGTTCAATCTCTTGCTCAAGTTCAGCTCGGCGCGTAGCCAACTGATCTTTTGCTACCGCTTGAGATTTCTCGTCTTCAAGCACTTGCTGCATTTGAGTCATTACTGCTTGGCTATCTTCTAGCTCAGCTTCTGTTTGATCTCTTAGGGCTTCAAGTGCATCGTTCGCCGTGATCCACGCTGGAGCAATGGACTCAAGTTTTTGAATCTCTTGGTCTTGGTTTTGTTGCACACGACGTTGCTCACTCTTCGCTTCACGCAGCTCTTCTTGAGCGTACTCAAGAGACTCGATCTGCATTGTATGGCGTTCACGTTCTTCATCGAAAACCGCTTCGTCAGTCAGTGAGATGTTGTGTTGCTTTTGGTATTCAGTCGCAAGCTCTTTTGCTTGACGCTGCTGCGCCACATCACGAGCCATGTCGCGGTGCTGAGCACGCCACTGCTGTTCGTTTTCAACAACGTGTTTTGCGTTACGGCCTTTCTCTAACGCTTGATTAGCACTGTTAGACGCTTCTTTACGCTCAACATCACCAACAATGTTTTTAACAAGAGCTAACGCTTTGTCGAACTGTGCAGACGCAGCAGAAGACATGTCTAGCTTATGTTTAGTAGACAGTAGCGTCTGAGTGCTTGATTCTTCTTGTGCTTTTAGCTCAGAAACTAGAGTCAACGCGCTTTCTGCAGTAATAGAGTCATCACCTAGCAACTGCTTGGTTTTCTCTAATGCTTGAACCGCTTGCTGGTATTGAAGCGCACGAGTCTGCTGAACATCCAACGCTTGTTGGTAATCAGCAAGCTGAGTTTTCAAGCTATCCACTTCTTCTTCAGTAATGGTTGCCTGCTCTTCTGCAAGAAGTACTCGCTCTTGAGCTTCTTCAACCACCATCATCTGCTCTTCTAGACGATCATTAAGCTCTTCTAGATCTTCGCTGTAACGTGCAATTTTCTCTTGCTGGCGAAGTGCAGTTTGAACCAATTGAAGATGATCCGAAGCCGCTTGATAATCTTGCTCTAGCGCTGATTCTTGATCCACCAGCAGTTCGAGTTCTTCTTGAACACGATTCAACAGGTTGTTTTGATCAAGTAAGGTTTCGCGAGAACCAAATAATTCACCACGGAACTTCATGGTTTGATCAAGCTTATTACGGCGATCGTTGGCATGGCGCATGTAGTCTGCTGCCACGTAATTGGTTGATTCGGTGATCAAGTGCTTGAACAAGTCACGATCCGACTGAGTCGTTTTGATCGCTTCAAGTGTCATGCGGTTTTCGCGCAGTGCTGATTCCATATCTTGGAATGCTTTCTTCACACCGCCATTTTGCGGTAGAAGGTAATCACGCAGAGAACGTGTAATCGCACTTGAGATACCGCCGTAAAGTGATGCTTCAATCAAACGGTAGAACTTAGAACGGTCACTGCTGTTACGCAGTTTCTTAGGAACAACACCGTACTCAAACATCTGTGAGTGGTAATCAACAATCGAAGAGAAAGCTTTAAAGTGCGCCCCTTCATATTGCGCTACCGCTGCTTTCACGTCGTTCAGTTGACACACACGAGCGTGGATGTCTGAAACGTTCTGAATCAATACATCCGTTGGCTTCACATGGCTTGGAAGGCCTTGGATAACGAACGGTTTGATGTCGACCTTCTTATCACGACCCGCAACTTGCTGCAGTTTTACTGCAAACAATAGGCGTTGATTACGAGAGTTCACAACATCTAGCGCGGCATAACATGCACCCGGCTGAAGCTTACCGTAAAGGCCTTTATCGCGTGATGACTGTGAGCTACCCGCTTCCGTTGTGTTACGGAAATGCAGAAGGCTTTGGTCAGGAATAAGTGCAGTGATGAATGCCGCCATTGTGGTCGACTTACCTGCACCGTTACCGCCAGAAAGCGTTGTAACCAATCCATCAATATCAAAAGTACGCGCAAAGAAACCGTTCCAGTTGATCATGGTTAATGATTGATACTTACCTCTTTCAATCATGCTTCACCTTCTACTTTTGTTTGTTCGCCATCGTTTGACTCAAGGTCAAAGCCGGCTTGATCGTTAAAAATGTCTTGTTGACCGTTTTCGTCTACGTCTGAATCTATTTCTGATACGGCTCCTGCTTGCTCTTCATTCAACAAGCTACCTTGGTTAGGCTCTTGAGTATGAACAACAGCTTCGCCATCACGAATAAGACGTAATTGTGCTTCTTTCATATCATCGCCAACACGAACGTCCGCACCAAAACGGAACACCGCTTCGCTGATACGGAATTTACCTGTTTCACCAATCACGATCAGCATGCCGATACGACGCAAACGGCGTAAAGAAGTACGTACTTTTTCAAACAGCTTTTCTTTATCCAAGTCAGAACCAGATGCACGGTTGGTTGCTAGCTTCATGAGTTTTTTCTCATCCGCTAACGACATCAGTTCATCAAACAACTCTTGATTGCTGAAGATGCCTTCATGAGCCAAACGCTCTGGGCTTAGGTATAAGAAACACAATACTTTGCCAACCAGCATGTCGAGCTCAGACAACACACTACGGCCAATTAAAGACGTAGAACGCGGGCGCAGATAGAAGAAACCTTCAGGCGCTTTTACCAGTTCCGTATTGTAGCGTTGATAAAAATGCTGAAGCTCAACTTCAAAATCAGAAAGCAACGCATGGTTATCGAGGTCTTCTGTTGAAACATGCTTGCCTGAACGCAACATGCTATCTAGCGCAGGAAACAATGGGTTCGCTATCGCTTTTACCAGTTTCTCTGGCATGTAATCATCAGTACTTGTTAATGACATTTGCTTGTACCTTTGCACCGAAATCGTTGATTGCCTGCCAATCTGGCTGAATAGCCTGATAGTCAGACTCTGAGTAACCTAAGCGCACGGCTTGGTCGACAACAATTCTGGCTAAATCAAAATGATGTGTGCGAGGGTGTGCTGCGAGGTAATCGCGTAGCACAAGGCCAAGATCAATTGGCGCACCTTGCTGTTTGTGAGCTTTCAACATCTCTGCTATTCGGTCTGAAAGCAGATCATTCACTTGCTCAAATTCTTCGTATTCTACGTCGATTGGTGCTTGGCCCATTACTTCGTCATCACGAAGTACTAAGGCTTCATCACGCAAATCGGTAAGCTTTTCAGCATCGGCGTAGGTCAATAACCAAGGCGCATCAAAGTAGTCGGTAACCGACTGACGCAAGCGTTGGCTAAAGGCACGGTTTTTATCCATATCAATCGCGGTACGGATAAACTTGTGAACATGGCGGTCGTAGCCGATCCACAAATCGATCGCTTGCTGACCCCAACTAGTAATTCGGTCGAGCTTCATCTGCAAGCCGAATAGGGTTTCGCCAACGAACTCGAGTTCATCGTCACCGTAAACAATTTCTTGAATATCGAGGATCTGTGTTTGCAGTTCATCACCCGCTGCTTGCAAGGTGTCTTGCAACTCTTTTAGCGTGGACGAGGTTTCTGATAGTAAGGTTTCACAGTTGTTGATCGCTTCTCGCCAATCTTTGTTTAAAAGGTCGGCAATTTGCTGCTTAACGGTTTGCTGCTGCTCATCCATAACACGTTGGTTAAGATCGATCTGATCGAAAATTTCACCAACAGAATACTTGAGAACGCCGTAAACGTTCTTTCTCCAATGTCCTGGAGTTCCACCTTTTTGCGCTGCTTCAATGGCTTTAGCCATCTCGTCCGCAACCATAGAAAGCTGAATAGACAATTTTAATTTAGAGAACTGGCGGTGACGTAAGTAATAATCTGAGATACCAATCGCCAATGGCGATAAGCGATAAATGCTTGCACCATCTGTGATTTCGCTGGTAAAGCGGCTGATCAACTTCTGTTTAACCAACTCATTGATAGCGTTGTTGGCACGAAACGCGGACGCTTCGCCAGTATCTTCAAACAGTCGAGTGACAATAGTAAATGCATCGTGCAGTTCACCCTCGCCCAACTCTTCATCGAACCTTTCATTGCTTAGTACGGCGATAGCAATCAAAAATGCTAAGCGCTCTGGTGGCAAGTTTAATGAAAAATCATGCTGCTTGACCCAGCCCACCAACTCATCAATTGGCTGCTCTTCGGCAGTTTGAGTCATTTCACTCATTGTGGTTCCTGTTACTGTTGTTCGTCATATCGAACGTATTAGATATGACGCCTATTTCTTTATGACGCGGGCTTCTTACGATGGCATAGCGCATGTTGTGGCTTCTTTTACCACATTCACAGCTGTTATTGCGCAGTTTTTTGAGCCCAAACGTGAATATAACGGCCTAGCGACAGATATGGCTCTTGGCGACATAGCTGTTTTTCTAGTTCCAACACATCTTCGAACTGATAATCGCCCATGTACTCCATATTACCTATGTAGTCACTGAAAGAGCGAATGCCTGATTTACCACAGATATCTAGACCAGCGTCTTCTATCCATTGATAAACCTCTTCAGGCTTCAAGCCTTTTTGTGGTTGCAGCTTAAACCTTTTTCGGTGTGGCATCCCATTCAATACATGAGGAATGTTGCCACAAATCACATTTTTCAGGACTAAACCATGGTGGTTGTAAAACATTATCGAGGCAATACCACCGGGTTTTACTTGTTCCAACAATAAATCAAGAGCCTGTTTAGGGTCTGCTAACCATTCCATTACGGCATGAAACATCACAAAATCGACTTTATCTTCGAGATGCTCTGCCACTTTTTGTACCGGAGAATGAATAAATCGATATCGCTCGAGCAAACCCGCTTCGCTGATACTTTCTTCTGCGAGCTTCAACATTTCAAACGAGAGGTCACACAGGGAAACGTTGTGGCCTAGTGTCGCAATTTTTTGCGACATCTGTGCAAGTCCACCACCGGCATCAAGTACATGCAACGGCGAAGCGGATTGCTCAAACTTGCTCAAAGCTTCTTCTAAATCTTCCCATACGATGCACTGACGGATCTCTCCTTTGTCAGAGCCGTATATGTTTTTTGCAAATTTGTGGGCAATATCGTCGAAATTACGGTCTTCAGTCACGGCTACTTGAGTTATTATGTCCTATCGTGCCTGCTATTCTGTCACAGGAATTTCAGGAATAAAGAGGCGATGTCTCTTTTTACTACCAAGTGATGTTTTTTCGGACTATTCGGATATGTTTGAGCTGAAAAAAGTAGTGTCTTCGTTACTGATGCCACTGCCAGCAATGTTAATTCTCGCTTTTCTGGGTTTAGCCCTAGTGATGTTTACTGCAAAAAGGAAGACAGGTTGCCTAATTACCCTCTCAGCCCTCTGTAGTATTTTCCTAATCGCTTTCCAGCCTGTTTCTAGTCAACTTTTAATGCCAATGGAAAGGCAACACACCGCTTTTTTACCTATCGATGATACCGTCGATTACGTTATGGTTCTTGGAAGTGGTCACGTTGTTGATGACCAAATCCCACCAACATCAGAGCTTAGCCGCACTGGTTTAATGCGCTTAAGCGAAGGGATTCGTATCTTACGTCTTTACCCTGGAGCTAAACTCATTTTGTCTGGTTATGGTGCTGGTACTGAGGTGAGCAACGCAAAAATGATGGCTAAAGTAGCGCTAGCACTCGGCGTGGCAAAACCCGATATCATTCTGCTTGAAACTGCGAAAGATACGTGGGAAGAAGCTCGCCAAGCCGCTGCATTCGTTAAGAATAAGAAAATGGTGCTCGTGACATCAGCTAGCCATATGACTCGCGCACTTAATGAATTCAATGCCGCTGGCATGAAACCATTGCCAGCTCCAACCAACTACCTTGCACAAGAAGGGATTGTTGAACCATGGAATAAGTATATGCCTAAGGCTATCTATCTCGAGCAGACTGAGCGCTATTGGCATGAGACGATGGGATTAGTTTGGCAAAGCTTGCGAGATTGGCTAGACACAAGTAATACCAATCGTAGTAAGTAACTGTTCATCCTAGCTTGTTAAAAACCTCGATAACTTCGTTAGAATTTTTGATTGTAGAATAACTACTTATCGAAAAATTCTGCCTTGTTCTCAAGCTTTTTTCCTACGCTATTTTTGATCACTTACTTACTGTGATTGGTATAATGCCCCTGTCGAGAGCAGTACTCCGATGATAAACAATTAAAAAGTTCAATAACAAAAAACCGAGGCATCATTGATGTCTCGGTTTTTTACGTTCAAGTATTGTTACTGAGTAAGGACGGTATCCAAAGGAAAATTAGTCACCAGCAAACATGTAACCTTCACCGTGAACCGTCACAAAAATTTGTGGGTTCTTAGGGTCAAACTCCATTTTTGCGCGCATACGACGGATTAACACGTCGATAGTGCGATCATTCGGCGCGTCCACTCGATGACTGATCATATTCAAGATACGCTCACGACTTAAAACTTGGTTAGGGTAAGAAGAGAGTGCAACCAATAGTTCATATTCAGCTTTGGTCAATTTCACTGGCTCACTGTTCTTGCTTAGCGCACGGCGAGGTATATCAAACGTCCATTCACCAAAACGAACCACAGATTCGTCTTCTGTTTGTTCTACCGCAACCGCTGCCGTTTTACGAGCAGCCGAAATACGCCACAAGAGGTTTTTAACTCGAACCAACAACTCGCGAAGTTCGAAGGGTTTAGTAACGTAATCGTCTGCGCCCATTTCAAGGCCAACGATCTTGTCAATGCTATCCGTGCGTCCAGTAACTAAAATTATTCCAATGTCTGATTGACTGCGTAATTCGCGAGTTAGCATCAATCCATCTTCGCCTGGCAAGTTGATGTCTAACATAATGAGGTCAACGTTATTTTCTTCTAACATTTTTCTCATTTGAGCCCCGCTTTCAGCTTCGCTCACTGTGTAACCTTCGTTCTGGAAATATCCAACCAGTTTACTGCGGGTTACCACATCATCTTCTACGACTAATACGTGATAGCTCATCTACACCACTTTTCTTATTTAATAGTTTCAGTGACCATTCTATTCATAACTCGTAACAATTCTAGTACTACAGAAGATAAAAGCCAGAAACATGATTTTTTTTTGATACAAGACAATCTTAAACCTTGCTATTTGTCGCCCATCGCAATTCAATATAGGCATTACTACTAACGAGTAACTTTGCGTTTCGCAAATAACCTTGTTATTCAGCCTTGGTGTGCCTATACATAAATCACTCGACGATGCTAGGTATACACACACCACAAGACTAAATCAGGATCTAAGAAATGAAAGATACGAAAGCATTCAACGAACAACGAGCAGAAATATACTGGTGGCTATCAAGCTTGTTCGCTAAAGAGCTCACTCAAGAAGAACTTGATCACTACCACTCTGTTGAAATTCGTTCTTTCCTAACTGGTTTAGGTGAAAATGAAACACTAAAGCCGGCGATTGATAGCTTAGTGGATGCGCTAAACCGTCTACAAACACGCGAAGATGCTCAATTAGAATTGTCTGCTGACTTCTGTGACTTATTCTTAAAGACTGATAAACATGGCGCACTTCCTTACGCTTCTATGTATATCGGCCAGACTGGCCTTTTAAACGATAAGCCAGCAAAAGATATGGAAGAGATCATGGCTAAACACAACTTAGTGGTTAACCAAGACCTAAAAGAGCCCGCTGACCACATTGCTATCGAACTCGATTTCCTAGGTAATCTAATCATTCGTTCGAACGAAACTGAACTTGAAGAAGAACTAGAGAAATCCTTCGCTGTTCAACAACAATTTATCGAACAGCAACTGCTTACTTGGGTACCAAAGTTCAACGCCAAATGTCATGACATTGACACATTCGGTTTCTACGCTTCAGTCTCATCCCTGCTATTGGCATTCTGCAAATTAGACATTCAATACCTAGCTGGCGAATAAGCTTTTTTTGACGACTCGATAAATAAATTCAATAGAATTGTGACCATTCACCCGGATTTCTGGGTGAATTTTATTGCGAGTAATTTCTAGTCAGTCTAAAATTGTGACCGCAAACGATAAAATATGAAACATTCACGAAATGCTACACTTATTGAAGTTCAGAGCATTTCGGTGTTAAGACAAGCCGCTCAATAGCGGTTTTTTGTTTTTTAGCACTTTAGTACCCAAAGAGCCCTACAAATTTAAGCTCTTAGTTAGGTAGCTTAACGGCTACTTTATTCCGTACTTTGGGAAAGTAGCTTCTAATAGGATAAAAACATGGCCACTATAAAAGATGTCGCACGCTTAGCCGGCGTATCAACAACAACCGTTTCTCACGTAATCAACAAAACTCGCTTTGTTGCTGAAGCGACTCAAGAAAAAGTAAACAAAGCCGTAGACGAACTGAACTATGCGCCAAGTGCCGTTGCTCGTAGTTTGAAGTGCAATACAACCCGCACCATCGGTATGCTAGTGACTCAATCAACTAACCTATTCTTCTCTGAAGTTATCGATGGTGTTGAGAGCTACTGCTACCGTCAAGGTTACACTTTGATCCTATGTAATACGGGCGGTATCTACGAAAAACAACGTGACTACATTCGAATGCTTGCTGAGAAACGTGTAGATGGCATCTTAGTTATGTGTTCTGACCTAACTGAAGAACTAAGAGAGATGTTAGACCGTCACGCTGACATCCCTAAAGTTATCATGGACTGGGGCCCTGAGAGCTCTCAGGCTGATAAGATCATCGATAACTCTGAAGAAGGTGGCTACCTAGCGACCAAATACCTTATTGAGCGCGGTCACTCCAAGATTGCATGTTTAAGTGGCCACTTAGACAAAGCAGCGTGTGTTGAACGTATTGCCGGTTACAAGCGCGCACTCAATGAAGCGAAGATTTCTGCCGATGAAAATATGATCATCGAAGGCAACTTCGAGTGTGATACAGCAGTTCTTGCTGCAGAACAAATTGTTGAGATGGAAGATCGTCCAACGGCGGTATTCTGCTTTAACGATACAATGGCACTCGGCCTAATGAGCCGCCTGCAAGAAAAAGGCATTAGCATTCCTGAAGATATCTCAGTGATCGGTTACGACAACATCGAACTGGCTGAATACTTCTCTCCACCGTTAACGACGGTTCACCAACCTAAGCGCCGTGTTGGTAAAAATGCATTCGAAATACTACTAGAGCGTATAAAAGACAAAGATCACGAAAAACGCGTCTTCGAAATGCACCCTGAAATTGTTGAGCGAAGTACAGTTAAAACGTTAAATTAATTGATGTAATGAGTTTAGTTTAATCAAGCGCACCTTTAGGTGCGTTTTTTTTCTCAACAAACAAAGTGCACTTGAGTGCATACCTCAAAGATCATTAATTGAAGCAATATCACATTTTGAAATAAGAAGTGTGAGCCTAATTCAACAAAAACTTTATTCTAATAACCCAGTCACGCACAGGGCAAACCACTTGAAAAAGTGGGACGCAAAGCTTCCGGCCTAAACCACTCGTTGGTATGGTAGCGGGGTTACCGATGGCAAAATGCAGTAACTGCTAATACTTTAGTAATTTACAGCCTATTGACAATTTAATTGCAACATTTTGCTAATCTCTCGGACCTGCTTATTTGGTGGCGTAGTTCAAATACACCGAGATAAATAACATGGATAAACCGATACTAAAGGACTCAATGAAATTATTTGAGCCCCTAGGAAAAATTAAGTCACGCTCAATGTTTGGTGGATTCGGGCTTTTTGCTGATGACACTATGTTTGCCCTGGTTGTGAATGACCAGTTGCATATACGAGCTGACAAATGCACAACACAACAATTCGAACAACAAGGATTTCAACCGTACGTCTACAAAAAACGTGGTTTTCCTGTCGTTACTAAATATTTCGCTTTACCTGAAGGCTTATGGCAAGACCAAGAGAAAATCTTGCAGCTTGCGACTACGTCTCTAGGTTTTGCTAAAGAAGAGAAAGCTGAACAATCTTCTGCTAAACCAACTCGACTCAAAGATCTGCCTAACCTTCGACTCGCCACCGAGCGGATGTTGAAAAAGGCAGGGATCGATTCTGTAGAACGTTTATATGAATCTGGCTCTGTAAACGCATTTAACGCCATCAAAGAATCGCATGCGTCTTCTGTCAGTATTGAACTGTTATGGGCGCTAGAAGGCGCGATCAATGGTACACATTGGTCTGTTATACCGCAGCAACGTCGTGAAGAGCTTATCAATCACGTCAATTAACATTGTCAGTGCAAACTATCTAGATAACTAAGCCGCATTTTTGCGGCTTTTTTTATATCTGGTGAAAGTTATTCTATGCTATGCCTGTCTAACTATACTAATGGTATACATTGAAAAACTAATGGTATGCATTGAAAATTTAGAGGAAGTATCAATGAGTAAAAAAATGATATTGGGTATTGTGTTGGTCATAATCATCGTCTTGTTAGGCGTCAATTTCGGCCAGTACTTAACGCTTGAAAATGCAAAAGCCCAGCAAGCTGTTTTGAATGACTACATCGAGAGCAATTTCATTGCCGCTGCCGCTATCTACTTTGTCGCGTATGTCATGATTACGGCTTTCTCAATTCCTGGCGCTGCCGTTGTTACGCTGTTAGGCGCTGCGCTGTTTGGGTTTTGGAACAGTTTACTGCTGGTGTCTTTCGCGAGCGCTATTGGCGCAACCCTCGCCTTCTTAAGTAGCCGTTACTTGTTACGTGACTGGATCCAAACCAAGTTTGGCGACAAGTTAGCCACCATCAATAAGGGCGTTGAGAAAGACGGTGCATTTTACTTATTCTCGCTACGTCTAATTCCTGTTTTCCCATTTTTCCTTATCAATCTATTGATGGGGCTAACACCGATGTCGGTGAGTCGTTACTATATTACTAGCCAAATCGGTATGTTGCCGGGTACCGCCGTTTTCTTGAATGCCGGAACTCAACTCGCAGAAATTGATTCACTTTCGGGCATCGTGTCTCCCTCAGTACTGTTGTCATTTGCCTTACTGGGTGTGTTCCCAATTATTGCTAAATGGTTGATGAACAAATTTCGCTCAGCACCTGTCGCTGAGTAACGTATATAGCTAACGAGCTAAATAACTAAATAACTACGTAACGCATGCAGCCAAATAAGGTTCTATTTCAATGAAAATCTTCAGTGCATCGAATCCGACAGAAGCTCATATCATCTGTGGATTGTTAGAAAGTGAGAATATTGCGTGTGAAGTCCGTGGTGAGGGTTTGTTTGGTTTAAAAGGTGAAATCCCATTTACCGAAGATACAGACCCTTACGTATGGTTATATGAGCCAGAACTCGCTAGTAAAGCCCGCACGATCGTCAATGACTACCAAAAACAGCAAGATTCGATCATCTATGAAGAGTGGCGTTGTGGTGAGTGTCATGAAATCAATGAAGCACAATTCGGGTCTTGTTGGCAGTGCGGCGCTGCTTCGCCTGAATAGCAAAGTTTCAGTTATTACAGACACGATTCGATCAAATACCTCCTCCAAATAAAAACGGGAAGCTAAATTAGCTTCCCGTTTTTATTTTAATTCTATTGGATCATCTAGTTTGATAACCAACCCAGATAATCACTGAATTTGCTTTTGGATAAAAGCGATTGATTGTTGATTGAATTCTTCAGGATTTTCTACATTACATACATGTCCACAGTTGGCAATTTCTACCAACTCGCTCGACTCGTGCGCTTCGACCATTTCTTTAACGGGTTTGATGAACATGTAATCGCGCTCACCCATCAAATACAAAGTCGGAATCGGCAGCTCTCTGTCTTTAAAGTATTTCATCAATGGGTTCACATCAGCCGTGAGGATAAACCAGCGCTTGAACTCTTTTTGGCACAGCTTTTTCGCTTCGCGGATAAACAGGTGACGTGATTCTTTCTGACTTTTTTGCGGCATCACAACATAAGCAAAAAGGCTGTATAGCCACATATAAGGAATGATGTGCTTACTCAGGTTTCCTAATTTGATTAAGACTTGAGATCGAGTGTTGAGTTTAGTGACAGCACCACCAAGCACCATCGAACGTACTCTGCTTGCCGCCAGTTCGGCCACGTTGCGAACGATAATTGTCCCCAAAGACATACCCACAAAGTGTGCGGATCGGATTTTTAGATGATCTAACACTTTAAGAATATCGAGCGTTACTGATTTGAACGTATAACGGTTCGAAATCAGATCTTTAAGTATGTTGTCTGATTTACCGTGCCCTCTCAAGTCAATGAGAAGCAAGTTGAAATGCTGTTTATACGCTTTGATCTGCTTAAACCAAATGGAGGAACTGCCCCCTGCGCCATGCACAAACACAACCCACTCATCACTCGTAGGGTGAGTAAATGTTTTATGAAATAATAAACTCTCAGACATACCTATCGCTTAATTTATTTATGGAGCTAAGCCTCATCACAAGGCGATGACTAAGGATATCACGCAATTAAGAATTTTAAGTGATAATAGTGTCAAACCCAACACTAGTCATGTGAATACCTGACCACCTTTCTACCTGACTAAAATGAGTTTGCAAGCTTTGTCTTTGGAAACGTGATGTGCTCTGACCAGGAAACAAAAAGGCACTCTACAATTAGAGCGCCTTCTTTTATTATAAACGTTTGTTATTCAACAACTGAATTTTAAAGCTAAGTCAACAAGTTAAAATGCAGAATGGTACATCGCAAGATATTCTTGTGCCGCATCCTCCCAGCTAAAGTCTTGTTGCATCGCGTAAAGTTGAACGCGCTTAATTTCAGATGGATTTTGAGCATAAAGTAGTAATGAACGATGCAATACCGCTAGCAATGCTTGCGGTGTTGGCTCTTCAAAAGCAAAGCCTGTTGCTATCTCGGGATCCTGATCGTAATCATTCACACTGTCCTTTAAACCACCAACAGAGCGCACAATAGGCAAAGTGCCGTAAGCCATGCTGTAGATTTGGTTCAAGCCACAAGGCTCAAACTCAGAAGGCATCAAGAAAAAATCAGAGCCCGCTTCAACCAAATGCGCTAGTTCATTATTGTAGGCTTCTACGAATGAGAACTTGTCTGAATGAAGTGCTGATAACTCTTTCAATTGACTCGCCAAAACCGGATCACCAGTACCGACAATCACGATCTGCAATTCGTTTTTCAAGAACTGCTCGATGATAGGCAGTAAGTAATGAACGCCTTTTTGGTTGGTCAGACGGCAAACCATGCCATAAACCGCACAATCGGTAACGGGTAAACCAACATCTTGTTGCAGTTTTTGCTTACAAGCAGATTTTCCACGAGTCATGCTGTGTTTCGTTGCTTTGAATTTACGAGGAAGGAAAGCGTCTGTTTCCGGGTTCCAAGCTCCATAATCACAACCGTTGAGAATACCAAATAAGTCGGCCGAACGATATTGGAACTCTGCAGCCATGCCATGGCTACCTAACTCCGTTTTCAGCTCTTCTGCATACGTTGGGCTTACTGCATTGATCTTATCGGCACACATCACCCCTGCTTTTAGCATAGTGACATGCGTGTCACTTACAGATGCTTCAGGCACATTGTAACTGTGCATCTCTGGCAGACATTGCAGTTCATCGTATGCGAACACCCCTTTGAAAACTGCATTGTGAATCGAGATAACACTGCGCGTATTTTCAAAGAAATCGTGTTGTTGATAACGTGATTTAAGCAAGAAAGGCACAAAACCTGTGTGCCAGTCATTTGCATGAATGATATCAGGTTGAAACGCGAGCTTAGGAAGCATATCCAAACAAGCCGTACTGAAGAACGAGAAGCGCTCTCCGTTATCAGCATACGCTTGATTGTTCTCTGCGTACATTTCAGGGCGGTCGAAATACTTGGCACATTCAATAGCGAAGATTTGAACACCTTCGACATTCAACTTTTTGACTTGATAAGCAGTATGAGGCCAATGATCGAGCTCGGTCGACAAAATGACTTCAGCTGAATTAATGTTTGGAATGTTTCTATAAGCAGGGATGGTCACTCGAACATCTTGTTCGAGTGTTTGTAACGCTTTTGGCAGTGCCTTGGCTACATCAGCCAAGCCACCACTTTTAATCAAGCCTTCAACTTCAGACGCTACAAAAAGTACCGAGAGAGTCTTAGTAACCAACTCGAGCTCCTTTGGAAATAACTACTACACCATCGTCAGAGACATGGTAATGCTTTTTATCTTCTTTCAGATTTACGCCAATCTGTGTTCCAGGTGCGATATCTGCATCTTTATCGACGATAACACGACGAAGTACGCAACCTTCACCCACCTTCACGTCGCCGAGTAAGATACTCTCACTAATATCACACGCTGATGCGATATTACTGCGGAAACCTAATACACACTTCTCAATGCGAGAACCACGTACGTAGCTACCATTACACACTAAGCTATCGATGATCTGAACACGGCCGTTTGCCGAATCAGTAAACGTAGCCGGCGGTAGTGGCGGATAGTATGTATGTAGTGGCCACTTGCGGTTGTATAGCGAGAATGGCGCATCTTTCTCAAGAAGATCCATATGAGCTTGCCAGTACGCGTCAATCGTACCCACATCGCGCCAATAAACTTCTTCTTTCTCACCAGTAATACGGTTAGTACTGAAGTCATAAACAAACACATCACCACGCGGAACCATGTTTGGAATGATGTCTTTTCCGAAATCATGTGTCGAGTCTTCTTTATCTGCATCTTCAACAAGTTCTGCGAACAACTCGTTAGCTTCAAATACGTAGTTACCCATAGACACAAGCGCAGACTCCGGGTCACCTGGAATTGGTTTCGGGTTAGCCGGTTTCTCTTCAAAACCAATCATACGTCCTTCAGCATCCACTTCGATAACGCCGAATTCAGATGCTTCAGCAAGCGGCATACGCAATGCAGAAACAGTTAAAGCCGCTTTCTTCTCTTTATGGAAATCAAGCATCTGCTTAATGTCCATTTTGTAAATATGATCTGATCCAAAAATACAAACTTGATCAGGTTCTTCCAACTGCATGAAGCGAAGGTTTTGATAAATTGCATCTGCAGTACCTTCATACCAACGCTTACCTGTACGCATTTGCGCAGGGATTGGGTCGATAAAACGGTCGGTTATACCACTGATATTCCAACCTTTTTTCATGTGATGGAACAGTGATTGTGACTTAAACTGTGTTAATACGTAGATCTTCATTAGATCAGCATTAACGAAGTTATTCAGAGCAAAATCAATTAAGCGGTAACTACCACCGAAAGGAACCGAGGGTTTGCTGCGAGATTCAGTTAAAGGTCTTAAGCGAGAGCCTTCACCACCAGCAAGAATCATTCCTAATACACCAGCCATTTTATTCTCCATATATTTATAGCTTGTCGATGTTAGTGCTCTAAGAGGTATCTTCCTCTGGGGGATGAGCACCAACACTTATTTCGGTACTTAACGAATATCCATTCACATGCAGTGAAAATATCCTAAGCCAAACGTTGTTAAGTGTGCACTATTGTTTGCACTTGGTTTTATATACGTTATCGACTTTCCGGTCGATTTCAATTTTTAATACGCCATTCTGTGTTATGCAAGCCGATTGCTTTCCTAAGACTTAAAGCAGCTCACATTACACTGTTTTCATGAAACATTAAGTTAACACCCGCAACACATCAGGTATACAACTAAAACCTGATCTGTGACTTACAATATTTTAATTAAGTTACAATCACGTTAAAGTTGCATAATTAAAGATTATTACCCATTTCATTTATTTCATGACCTGAATTTAACAAATAGACGCAGTTAAGGCCGACGATCGAGAGACAGCATAATTAGTCATATTTAGATCAAAAAAAAGCAGCCTAATGGCTGCTTTTTCATCAATAAAATGCCAACCCATATCAGATCGGGTCACACATTCAGTTACTTCTCTTTCGGCTTTTTACGCTTATCCGTAACTTCCCACTTACCGTCGATGTACAAAGCAGTCCAACCTGAAGGTTTACCGTCCACTTCGGTACGAACGTAGTTTTCTTTTGTCTTACGACTAAAACGAACTACTGTCGGCTTGCCATCAGGATCAGCAACCGGTGCTGATGCCAGATACTGGAATTTAGGTGAGATACGGTCTTTAAAACGAACCAGCTCTTCCACTAATGGTGCACGTGTTTCACGTGATTTAGGGAAATTACTCGCGGCCATAAACAAACCAGAAGCCCCATCACGAAGTACAAAGTATGCATCTGAATTTTCACATGGGAGTTCAGGGAAATGCACTGGGTCTTCTTTAGGTGGCGCTACTTCGCCATTCTTCAGAATCTTACGAGTGTTCTTACAATCTTCACTCGTACAGTCCATGTATTTACCGAAACGACCATTCTTCAAAACCATGTCAGAACTACATTTGTCACACTCAACAAGCGGACCATCATAGCCTTTCACTTTGAATTCGCCGTGTTCAACCACATAACCTTCACAGTTAGGGTTGTTACCACACACATGCATCTTACGCTTATCATCGATCAGATAAGCATCCATTGCCGTTTCACAAATCGGACAACGCTTTTTCGCTCGAAGTGCTGCGGTTTCAACGTCTTCTTCAAGAACGTTGATAATACCGTCTTCATCACCAAGGTTAATGGTTGTCTTACAGCGCTCTTTTGGTGGAAGTGCATAACCAGAACAACCTAGGAATACGCCAGTCGAAGCTGTACGAATACCCATTTTACGGCTACAAGTTGGACACTCAATATCGGTTTCAACGATATGATTTGGCTTCATGCCACCAGCGTCTTCATCTAAATCGGCTTTTTCCAAATCGCCTGTAAAGTCTTCGAAGAAGTTATCTAGCACGCCTTTCCAGCTTGCTTCGCCTTCTGCAATTTGGTCTAACTTCTGCTCCATACGAGCCGTAAAGTCATAGTTCATTAGGTCATTGAAACTGCCATCTAGACGGTCAGTAACAATTTCACCCATCTTCTCTGCATAGAAACGACGCTGTTCAACTTTTACATAACCACGGTCTTGAATCGTAGAGATGATTGATGCGTACGTTGAAGGACGACCAATACCACGCTTCTCAAGCTCTTTAACTAGCGCCGCTTCAGTAAAACGGGCTGGCGGCTTAGTAAAATGCTGTTTAGGGTCTAATGCGATTAGGTCTAGCTTTTCACCAACCTGTACAGCAGGAAGAATCGTATCTTCATTTTTACCCATTGGACGTTGAACGCGAGTCCAACCATCAAACTTAAGAATACGACCTTTCGCTTTTAACGTGTACTCATCAGCTTTAACGCTTACCGTCGTTGAATCGTATTGCGCAGGTGTCATTTGACATGCAACAAATTGATTCCAAATCAGCGAGTAAAGCTTGTGTGCGTCCGCGTCTACGCCGTTTAGGTCTTCAGACTTAACATCGACACTTGAAGGACGAATCGCTTCGTGAGCCTCTTGTGCGCCCTCTTTGCTGCCGTATACAAGCGCCTTCGGTGGAAGGTATTGTGCGCCAAACTCAGAACCAATGTATTCACGAGCGGCTTCTACAGCTTCTGAACTCAAGTTGGTTGAGTCAGTACGCATATAAGTGATGTAACCCGCTTCATACAAACGTTGAGCCAACATCATGGTTTTCTTTACGCCGTAACCAAGACGTGTGCTCGCCGCTTGTTGCAGAGTCGACGTGATGTAAGGTGCAGATGGCTTACTCTTAGTTGGGCGATCTTCACGTTTACATACTTCGTATTGCGCTTTTTCTAAAACGCTTACTGCAGCTTGTGTTTGCGCTTCATTATCAGGTTTAAACGCAACGCCGTCTTTTTGAGCGACTTGCAGTCTGAAATCTGTTTTCTCTGCCGTTTTGGTATCAGCATGCACATCCCAGAACTCTTCAGGGATAAAAGCGTTGATCTCGCGCTCACGTTCAACCAGTAGTTTTACAGCTACAGATTGAACACGGCCAGCGGATAGGCCTCGTGCTACTTTTTTCCAAAGCAGTGGTGACACCATAAAGCCAACAACACGGTCCATAAAACGTCGTGCTTGTTGTGCGTTTACGCCGTCGATATTTAGCTCGCCTGGAGTTTCGAAAGCTTGCTGAATAGCATTTTTAGTGATTTCGTTAAAAACCACTCGTTTGTATCGCGTTTCATCACCACCGATGATCTCACGAAGGTGCCATGCGATAGCTTCTCCTTCGCGGTCCAAATCGGTTGCGAGATAAACATGGTCTGCGTTCTCAGCCAGTTTTTGCAATTCAGCAACGACTTTTTCTTTGCCCGGTAAGATTTGGTAATTCGCTTCCCACTCTTGATAAGGGTTGATACCCATCTTTTTAATAAGCGCTTTGCGATCTTTTTCTTTCTTGATACGAGCTTTATCTTCTGGGCTCATACCCTTGGTTGAAACTGCAGCAGCCTTTTGACCTGTACTTTGACCCGCCGTTGGTAAATCACGAACGTGACCTACACTCGACTTAACGACAAAGTCTTTGCCAAGATATTTATTGATAGTTTTAGCCTTGGCTGGCGACTCCACTATAACGAGCGATTTACCCATATTGACTCTAACGTCCTTAATCACGATGCTTCAACACCAACAATTTTACTTGTGGGCTTTTACGCATGATATTCTAAATTCATTGCTTCTTTTTTTACTATTGTGCGAGATTACTAGAAGATCAACCGCTTTTTTCAAAATTGGATCTGATCGCTCGACAATTCGACGACTCATAGAGAAAAGAGTCACAATATAAAGAAGCTATAAAGTACTCACTAAGAATACTTGCAAGAGCCTATTCATCAGGCATTACGTCTAAACGCGCTCATACTAAGCTTGTCGGCGAATCTAACGCGAGCCCCATTCAATTATTTTTGTCATAAATCACAAAATAAATTGTGGATGTTTGAAAAGACTCTCTTAATCGGTTGTGAAATCATTGAATTTCTAGTTCGACACCATAAACTCAACGATATATTCAGTTATCAGAGATAAACTCATGACAAAGAAAGTAATAGCAGAATTTGATTTACTGCTTATCGCAAACCAAATTATCCAATCACATGATGACTACATTGAAGGCATGCGCGCAAACAGCGTAGTAGAAAAAGACGATGTACTCATTTTCAAAGGTGAATACTTCTTAGACAACAACGGAATGCCGACAGAAAATACAACCGCGGTATTTAACATGTTTAAGTACTTGGCGCATCACCTTTCGAAAGAATTTACAATTCAGCAATAATTAAAAAGCTTGCCATCTAGGCAAGCTTTTTTGTTCCTGGACCTTTATATACTTATCATTTTTATAGACTTAGTATTTTTATAGACTCAGCATTTTCAGCTTATCGAAGTAGTCAGGGAATGTCTTGGATGTACAACCTGGATCATTGATCGTCACCGGGGTGTCACTCAAAGCAACCAATGAGAAACACATCGCCATGCGGTGATCATCGTAAGTATCAATCGCCGCGTGAGTCAGTTCAGCCACAGGGTTAACAATGATGTAATCTTCACCCTCTTCCACTTCAGCGCCGACTTTACGTAGCTCTGTTGCCATTGCAGCCAAGCGGTCTGTCTCTTTCACACGCCAGTTGTAAACATTGCGGATTGCCGTTGTTCCCTTAGCAAACAAAGCCGTTGTCGCAATTGTCATCGCCGCATCTGGAATATGGTTATAGTCCATATCAATGCCTTTTAGCTCACCACAACGAGAGATAACGTAGTCATCACCCCATTCAATTTCAGCACCCATTTTCTCAAGTGCATCAGCGAATTGGATATCACCTTGGATACTGTTTTTGCCAATACCTGTCACTTTAATCTCGCCACCTTTGATAGCAGCGGCTGCAAGGAAATATGACGCAGATGATGCATCACCTTCAACCAAGAAATCACCGGGTGCTGTGTAAGATTGCCCGGTTGGAATCACAAATTCTTGGTAGTCATTGTTGATAACATCCACACCAAATTGCTTCATGATATGCAGCGTAATATCGATGTAAGGCTTAGAAACCAATTCACCCTCGATTTTGATGGTCACTTCGCCTTCAGCTAAAGGTGCAGCCATCAAAAATGCCGTCAAGAATTGACTAGAGATAGAACCGTCGATAGAAACCGTACCACTCTTCAGACCGGTACCTGTGATCTTTAATGGTGGATAGTTTTCGTTTTCTAAGTATTCAACGTCGGCACCGGCTTCTCTCAGTGCAGTCACTAAGTGACCAATTGGGCGCTCTTTCATACGTGGCTCACCAGTAAGAACGTATTCACCGCGACCTAAACAAAGTGCAGCAGCCAATGGACGCATTGCTGTACCCGCGTTACCTAAGAAAAGCTCTAGGGCTTTGTCACTTGAAAATGCACCACCAACACCTGTCACTTCACAAACTGTTTTGTCTGCAGACAACTGATAATCAACACCTAACTGTGTTAATGCATTCAACATATGACGAATGTCATCACTGTCTAATAAGTTTGTTAGGCGAGTTGTTCCCGTTGAAAGTGCAGCCAAAAGAAGCGCACGATTAGAAACACTTTTTGAGCCAGGTAGGTTAACTTCCCCGCTCACTTTCTGAATTGGTTGTAACGTAAGGCTTTCCATTAGTTCTTATAGTCCTTGTACCACCCGAAGTCACTGGCGCGTATTTATTTTCGGGTGATGAATAATTCTTCGTACTTGCAGACTAACGAACTTTTCCAACGAACTCCAGAGCTAATCCCCTCGATAAAGGCGATTAATTAGCCAACCAAACACATTTGCATACTAGTACATTAGATCAACTCGAACGCCATCTGAAAAATAGAGAATCCGCACATCATCACCTCTATTGAACAACATCGAATTGTCAACGTCTTGAATGATGTTAACCAAATTGTCATCCTTGGTTTTAACCAATAATTCAACGAGTTTATATTCCACACGATATTGCGTATTGCCGCGATTACGAGCGATCCCCGCCCCCGCTACAGCACCAACCGCCGTTGCGACTTCTTTACCTGTGCCGCCACCAAACTGATTACCAACCAAACCACCAATTGCCGCACCCAACAAAGTTTCCCAACCATTCGCTTTCGACTCTACGATCTCCTGTTGGGTAATGTACCTGACCGTATCAACCTCACCGTAAACGACCTCATTCACTGGTCTGGCTTGGTTTCTGTTGTAAGCTGCATTTGCCAACATGGGCAAAACAAGTAAAATCCAAAGCAACTTCTTCATGGTAAAACTCCTAAAGACCTCTTGGTCAGTGATTAATCTGTAATGCGGTACTTATGACTATATACCTAACCGAACTTGATACTACTAGTATAGAGTTTCCTTCTCCCTTCGACGCGCTTGATGAACCCAACGGTCTACTCGCGTTCGGTGGTGATTTGTCACCCATACGAATTCTGAACGCTTATAGCCAAGGTATATTTCCATGGTATGGCCCAGGAGAGCCTATACTTTGGTGGAGCCCTGCACCGCGAGCGGTATTTAATCCTAAGACATTCGAACCATCAAAAAGTCTTAAAAAATTTCAAAGAAAGCATAATTACCGTGTCAGCATCAACCAAGCGACGGACAGAATAATTGGTTATTGCTCTTCACTGAGACCGGAAGAGGAAACTTGGTTAAACAATGACATGCAAGCAGCCTACCGTGAACTCGCTTCATTAGGGTTCTGCCACTCAGTTGAGGTTTGGCAAGATGACGAGCTGATTGGCGGGCTTTATGGGTTACAAAGAGGCCAAGTCTTTTGCGGTGAATCGATGTTCAGCCTGAAGACTAATGCCTCTAAAATTGCGCTTTGGTACTTTTGTGAGCACTTTACACAATTCGGCGGACAACTCATTGATTGCCAAGTCATGAACCCACACTTGCAATCCTTGGGCGCTATCGAGGTTGATAGGGATGAATTCCTGAGTTCTCTTCGATTACTCAAAGAAACGTCCGTTAACGATGCATGTTTTAAAAAACAATGGCTAAAGGAAATGCCTTAATGAATCCAGATTTACAACAAATCAGAATTGGATTAACAGACAATCACGCTTGCAGTTACTTACCCCATCTCGAAGAAAGAGTGGCAGTCACGCTTGATGAACACATGCACACCGCAGATAACTATGAAGTTCTACTTGCGAATGGATTTCGCCGCAGTGGAACAACCATTTATAAACCACATTGCGATAATTGCTCATCGTGCCAAGCGATTCGACTGTCGATTCCCGAGGTCAAGTTTTCCAAGAGCCAACGACGAATACTCAACAAGGCCAAAGCGCTGCGTTGGGAGCTGAAAGATGAAATGGATGACAACTGGTTTGACTTGTATAGTCGCTATATAACCGCTCGCCACCGTTCGGGAACCATGTATCCACCGAAGAAAGAAGAGTTTCTGCATTTCTCTAAAAATGAATGGCTTGCTACAAAGTTCATGCACATCTATGATGAGGGGCAGTTAGTCGGCATTGCCGTTACAGACATCATGTCTCACTGTACGAGCGCGTTTTATACCTTCTTCGACCCTGATATCGACATTTCCATGGGAACTCTTGGCGTTCTATTCCAGATCCAACATGCCCAGAAAGAACAAAAACAATGGTTATATTTGGGTTATCAAATCGATGAATGCCCTGCGATGAACTATAAAGTACGATTTCAACGTCATCAAAGGCTAGTAAATCAGCGGTGGCAAGGGTAGAATACGCGACAACTTTACATATTTTGATTTTAACGGCACAATCAAGCCGTTGAAAACCGCCAAATTTCGAAAGAGGATTAGATGGCTAAAGAAGACGTAATCGAGATGCAAGGCACTGTCCTTGATACTCTACCAAACACGATGTTCCGTGTTGAGCTTGAAAACGGTCACGTAGTGACAGCACACATCTCTGGTAAAATGCGCAAGAACTACATCCGTATTCTTACTGGTGATAAAGTAACTGTTGAGATGACTCCATACGACCTTTCTAAAGGCCGCATCGTCTTCCGTGCTCGTTAATTTTTAATTACCGAATACGATAAGAAGCGGAGCCCTCAAGGCTCCGTTTTTTATCGCCTGAACTTTTTACCACTCCAGCAACGTCAACCTCGCATCTCGCATCTCGTATCTCGCATCTCGCATCTCGCATCTCGCAAGCATAAAAAAACGCACAACCGAAGTCATGCGTTTAATATCGTGATTAACTGTACTCAGTGCTCTTTATAAGCGGTTAGTGTTTAAGGAGTATGCCTAATGCATAACCTCTTCTTTCGCACCAACATAGATGAAGTCCAGTTCGTCTTTTTTCAGAGATACTTTAACCGTACCGCCGTCAACCAAGCTCCCGAACAGCAACTCATTAGCAAGAGGCTTTTTAAGCTTCTCTTGAATCACACGTCCCATCGGACGAGCGCCCATGGTCTTGTCATAGCCTCTTTCAGCTAACCAATGACGAGCATCCTCAGAAACCTCTAAAGATACACCACGAGCGTCCAGTTGGACCTGAAGTTCAACAATGAACTTATCAACAACTTGACTGATCACACTTGGATCAAGGCTGTTGAACCAGATGATATTATCAAGACGGTTACGGAACTCTGGTGTGAAGACCTTCTTGATTTCGCTCATCGCGTCGGGCGCATGATCTTGTTGGATCAAACCGATCGATTTCTTCTCGGTTTCTGCGACACCAGCGTTGGTTGTCATCACTAGGATCACATTGCGGAAATCTGCTTTGCGACCGTTGTTGTCGGTTAGCGTACCGTTGTCCATCACCTGTAATAACAAGTTAAAGATATCTGGGTGTGCCTTCTCGATCTCATCAAGTAGCACAACAGAGTGTGGGTTCTTGATAACAGCATCGGTTAGCAGACCACCTTGATCATAACCAACATAACCAGGAGGCGCACCGATCAAGCGGCTTACCGAGTGACGCTCGCCGTACTCAGACATATCAAAGCGCAGAAGCTCAATACCCATTAGTTTAGAAAGCTGAACCGTCACCTCGGTTTTGCCGACACCAGTAGGACCAGCAAATAGGAATGAACCAACCGGTTTATTGTCTGCTCCTAATCCTGCACGAGTTAGCTTAATCGCTTCACTCAATACATCGATCGCTGGGTCTTGTCCGAATACCAACATTTTCATGCGCTCATCCAGTTTCTGCAGCGTATCTTTATCTGAAGATGATACTGATTTTTCAGGAATACGAGCCATTTTCGCAACCATTGACTCAATGTCAGCTACGCTTACCGTTTTCTTACGACGGCTTGCTGGCGCCAAACGGCTACGAGCGCCCGCTTCATCGATGACATCAATCGCCTTATCAGGAAGGTGACGTTCATTAATGTACTTAGCTGATAATTCCACTGCAGCACGCAACGCTTTGTTGGTGTAACGCACTTCGTGGTGAGCTTCGTATTTTGGCTTCAAACCAATCAAAATCTTGGTTGTATCGTCTAACGATGGTTCAATAATATCAATTTTCTGGAAACGACGAGCTAAAGCACGCTCCTTTTCAAAAATACTACTGTACTCTTGGTATGTCGTTGAACCGATGCAACGTAATTTTCCGCTGCTTAATAGCGGTTTAATTAGGTTTGCCGCATCCACCTGGCCACCCGATGCTGCACCCGCACCAATAATGGTATGGATCTCATCGATGAACAGGATAGCGTCTTCTTCTTTCTCGAGTTGCTTCAGAATCGCTTTAAAGCGCTTCTCAAAGTCACCACGATATTTCGTTCCCGCAAGCAATGAACCAATATCCAAAGAGTAAATTACGCTGCTCTGAATAATTTCAGGGACTTGGCCTTCAACGATGCGCCATGCAAGACCTTCAGCGATAGCAGTTTTACCTACACCCGCTTCACCCACTAGTAGAGGGTTATTCTTACGACGACGACATAGGACTTGGATAGTACGTTCTAGCTCTTTGTCACGACCAATTAGTGGGTCAATGTTACCTTGCTTCGCTACTTCGTTAAGGTTGGTCGCAAAATTTTCTAGACGATCTTCTGAAATAGCTTCTTCGGCATTCTCTGCACCACCAAATGAATCAGGAGATGAACCGCTATCGCCTTCATTACTGCCTTTGGTAATACCGTGTGAAATGAAGTTCACTATGTCTAAGCGGCTAATGTCGTTTTTCTTAAGAAGATACGCCGCATGAGACTCTTGCTCACTAAAAATAGCCACAAGTACATTTGCACCTGTTACTTCACTGCGACCTGAAGATTGAACATGAAAAACAGCGCGCTGAAGTACTCGTTGAAAACTTAGCGTGGGCTGGGTTTCACGAGTCTCGTCGCTTTCAGGGATAAGTGGGGTCGTTTGGTCGATAAAAATATCGAGCTCATTGCGAAGAGCATCGAGATCAGCCTGACAAGCTTGGAGCGCTTCCTTGGCCGCATCATTTTCTAATAATGCTAGTAGGAGGTGTTCGACAGTCATGAATTCATGTCGCTTGTCTCGCGCACGAGAAAATGCGCCATTTAAACTCGTCTCTAATTCTTTATTTAGCATAAGTACCTCCTAAGGGAACAACAGTGTTGTTCGAGCAATTTACACTTGCTCCATTGTACATAGTAGCGGATGCTCATTTTCCTTTGAGTACATCGTTACCTGCGCTACCTTTGTTTCCGCTATTTCAGCACTGTATGTGCCACAAATAGCTTTACCTTCATAATGAACCTTGAGCATCACTTCCGTTGCTTTTTCGATATCTAGTGAGAAAAATCGCTCTAGGATCTCGATAACAAAGTCCATGGGCGTGTAGTCATCGTTATGTAATACAACGTTATACATTGCCGGTGGCTTTACTTTCGTTCTCTCTTTCTCCAGTAAATCTGAGCCTGGAGATGCCCATTCAAAGTTTCTGCTCATATTAGCTTTGCTAAGGGTTATTTTTTGGAAGTCGTGAATGTTTAGTTAACTCAAATTTACCACATTCACGCATTACGGTGTACTAAGAAACTGCACCAAGAAACAGTACCAAAAAATATTCCTCTATACTGAGCCTAATCCACCATTTCCATCGCTGCAAATAAAAGATCTCGATTAACAGGATTAACATATGTGATTGATTAAAAAGACACCACAACTATTGATGGTGACGATAAGATCGTCGTTAAGTTACTATTTAGTTAATAGTATGCCGTCAATCTCGAATGTGATTTGTTATTAAAATTGATCATTTTTATACCAATTTGCTATTGACTGTACTCAATCATTAGCTACATTGGAGCTAAAAGGTTTTTCTGATACAAATTCGTAACATGATTCTAGACCTAGTAATACGCGTTAAAAATTAATAATAAGGAATAATTACGCAGGGTAGCGTTAATTTCCGTAAGCAATGTACGAGATTCAAACTATTAGCTGAAATTCTTTAGTTGATAGGAATAATATCAATCGAACTTACATTGATTTGATATAACAACGTTAGTAACAAAATGCATGAGGGATGTATAGCATGGCTACAGGTACAGTAAAATGGTTTAACAATGCCAAAGGGTTTGGCTTTATTTGTCCAGAAGGTGAAGATGGCGATATTTTCGCGCACTACTCCACAATACAAATGGAAGGTTATCGAACCTTAAAGGCAGGTCAACAGGTCGATTATGAAGTAGAAAGTGGACCTAAAGGCTCCCATGCTAGCTCCGTTGTTCCTGTAGAAGGCAGCGCCGTAAAATAGGCGATTGCCAAACATGTAGACCTCTATCAGTCTTAATAAACGACTGTCAGGTAAGCAGAACATTGAAACCGCTCATTTCATACCTGTAATACAGGCTTAAATGGGCGGTTTTTCGATCTGAGAGCTAAAAGCTATTCACCAGTACAAATCGTCCGAGAGATCCCTTTAGCAGGTCTAGGTCTAGGTCTAGGTCTATGCCTATGAAGCATTATGAATAAAAAAAGACGCTTTAACGTTATCGTTAAAGCGTCTTTCGTTTTGACTTTATCTGTGACTTAACTGCCAGACCAAGCAACTCGTTAGTAAATCATGTTCATGACTTACTAACGATGAGTCCAATCACTATGCGTCAATAAATGCGTTTAGCGTTGAGCTTGGGCGCATTAATGATGAAACCAATGCATCATCAAGTAGGTAATAACCACCTAAGTCGCCAGCTGGACCTTGAGCGTTATTCAGCTCAGCAACAATAGCTTCTTCACTTTCAGCCAATTGAGTTGCAACACCTGCGAACTCAGCAGCAAGGTCAGCATCAACCGTTTGCTCAGCCAGCGCTTTCGCCCAGTATGCTGCAAGGTAGTAGTGGCTACCACGGTTATCAAGCTCACCCACTCGACGTGAAGGAGACTTGTTGTTATCTAGGAATTCACCCGTCGCTTTATCAAGCGCGTCAGCGAGAACTTGTGCCTTAGCATTCCCCGTTACTACGCTTAGGTGCTCTAGAGATGCCGCTAGTGCCAAGAACTCACCAAGAGAATCCCAACGCAGGTGGTTTTCTTTCTCTACTTGTTGAACGTGCTTAGGAGCAGAGCCGCCAGCACCTGTTTCAAACAGGCCGCCACCGTTCATAAGTGGAACAATAGATAGCATTTTAGCTGACGTACCAAGCTCTAGGATTGGGAACAAATCTGTTAGGTAATCACGTAATACGTTACCTGTAACCGAAATAGTATCTAGACCTTCTTTGATACGAACCAGTGAGTACTGAGTAGCTTCTAAAGGAGCAAGGATCTTAATTTCAAGACCATCGGTATCATATTCAGGAAGGTAAGCGTCAACTTTCTTGATAAGTTGTGCGTCATGTGCACGAGACGCGTCTAGCCAGAATACTGCAGGAACACCCGAAGCACGAGCACGAGTTACCGCTAGCTTAACCCAGTCTTGAATTGGTGCATCTTTAACCTGACACATACGGAAGATATCGCCTTCCTCTACGTCTTGCTCTAGAAGCACAACGCCTGAAGCGTCAACAACTTGAACCTGACCAGCAGCTTCAAGGATGAAAGTCTTGTCGTGAGAACCGTACTCTTCCGCTTTTTGAGCCATCAAGCCAACGTTTGGTACACTACCCATTGTTGTTGGATCGAAAGCGCCGTTCTCTTTGCAGAAATCAATAACTGCTTGGTAGATGCTTGCGTAGCAGCGATCAGGAATCATAGCTTTCGTGTCTTTCTGCTTACCTTCTGGATCCCACATTTGACCTGAAGAACGCAGCATTGCAGGCATAGATGCATCAACAATGATGTCGCTTGGAACGTGTAGGTTAGTAATGCCGCGATCCGAATCAACCATCGCTAGTGGTGGTTGAGTCTCGTATACCGCTTGTAGGTCAGCTTCAATCGCTTCTTTCTGCTCTTGAGGAAGCGCAGCAATTTTTGCGTATACATCGCCGATGCCGTTGTTGACATCAACACCGAGTTCTTCGAATAGCTCACCGTGTTTAGCGAATACGTCTTTGTAGTAAACCTTAACTGCATGACCAAAGATCACAGGGTCAGATACTTTCATCATCGTCGCTTTCATGTGAAGAGAAAGCAGTACACCTTGCTCTTTAGCTGATGCAATCTCTTTTTCAAAGAATGCAACCAAAGCAGCTTTGTTCATTACTGACGCATCAATGATCTCTTTATCTTGAAGTGCGAAAGCTGGCTTCAGTGTTTTCTTCGCGCCATCTTTGCCTACGAACTCAATGCTCACTTCTGTAGCACCTTCAATCGTTACTGACTTTTCGCTACCGAAGAAGTCTTTGTCGTCCATACTTGAAACGTGCGACTTAGAATCTGCAGACCAAGCACCCATTGAGTGTGGGTTCTTCTTCGCGTAGTTTTTAACAGAAAGTGGAGCGCGGCGATCCGAGTTACCTTCACGTAACACAGGATTTACAGCACTGCCTTTGATTTTATCGTAAGTCGCTTTAACGGCTTTCTCTTCGTCAGTGTTTGCTTCTTCTGGGTAATTAGGAAGTGCGTAACCTTTTGACTGAAGCTCTTTGATTGTTGCTTGAAGTTGAGGAACAGATGCAGAGATGTTTGGAAGCTTGATGATGTTTGCTTCTGGTGTCTTAGCCAATTCACCAAGTTCTGCTAATGCATCACCAATACGTTGCTCTTCGTTCAGGTAGTCAGGGAAGTTGGCAATAATGCGCCCTGCAAGTGAAATGTCGCGAGTATCAACGTTAATACCAGAAGAAGCCGTAAAAGATTGAATGATAGGCAGCAGAGAGTAAGTTGCTAGCGCCGGAGCTTCGTCAGTAATGGTATAGATGATCGTTGGTTTTTCAGTAGGCATGAAATTTCCCTATAGTTCTTACAAGCTCACTTAAAGCAGTGAGAGTGTTATAAATTGACCAGTAAGCCACTCTAAGAGTGAAAACTGCTTACTCGATAGTCGTACTCTATCTTATTTTTCATGCAATCTTGATGACAGCATGAGCCAAATCCGTGAGTGCATTGTTTTAATAAAAGAGCCAGTTATAATAAAACACGAAGGTATAATTAAACAAATCAGGCTTAAGAGTCCATCAACTTGTTCTATTTTGTGTCTTTTAGGCGCGCAAATGATAGCTCAATTCCGTTTCCGTGAAAACTTTTCAGCACACTTCGTTTACATTTTTGCAAGGTAGTTAACATGTCTACTCGCTCACGCAGCGCATCTCGTTCAGACAAACCGGCTCGTTCTGGTACCACATTAAAACAAAGCGGTAATAGACAGAAGCAACACAGTGGCAAAAATGACACTGGCAGTTCACACAAAAAACCGCACTCCAGCAAACACCGATATAAAGGCAAACCTACCAACGTAAAGCCTAAGGTAGCACCCGAAGATCGCAAAGTAATCCTGTTCAATAAGCCTTTCGATACTCTCAGCCAGTTCACTGATGGCGAAGGTAGAAAAACGCTAGCGGATTTTATTCCCGTAAAAGATGTTTATGCTGCTGGTCGCTTAGACCGCGATAGTGAAGGTTTATTGGTCTTGACCAATGATGGTATCTTTCAAGCTAAGTTGACTCAGCCGAACTCAAAATCGCCCAAGACTTACTGGGTACAGGTCGAAGGCGCACCTTCTGAGAAAGATTTAGATAAATTGAGAAAAGGTGTTGAACTAAAAGATGGCATGACATTGCCTGCAGAAGTAGAAGTGATGCAAGAACCTCAGGTTTGGGAAAGAACTCCTCCTGTGCGCTTCAGAGCGGCGATACCAACAACATGGTTAGCGATTACCATCATCGAAGGACGTAACCGTCAGGTAAGACGAATGACGGCAAACATAGGCTTCCCTACCCTGCGTCTAATCCGCTACTCAATGGGCAATATGAACGTGGGTCAGCTTCAGCCAGGTGAATGGAAAGAGATTTAGCTCTTACTGATACAGAAAAAGTATCGATACAGAAAAAGTACTAATATAGCAAAAGCGAGACTCTTATTAGTCTCGCTTTTTTTTAGATGAAGATTGATTACTCTTGGTCAATCATCCATTTACGGAATTCTTTGCGTTCTTGCTTAGAGGCTTTGATATACCAAGCCTGCAATTGCTCAACATTCTGTGCGTCAGCCAGTTTCACCGCTTTCTGAGCTTTGCCGCTTGTCTGTGCTGTCGTATTATCTACCACAGATGCTAATACTACCGCTTCAGCTGGCTTATCAAGTAACACGCCATCTTTGAAGTATACTGCCTTACTTGCATTGTGCTCAGCCAGTCGAGACTCTAGCCCACCAAACGGTGCAAAACCAGGCTTACGTTCAATAACATCTTGCTGATATTTAACAGTCACATCATCCTGCAAAACTACCCATGATGGATTCACAGCTTCAAAGATCTTCTCAGCTTCCATATAGCTACGTACTTTTGGAGATTTAATTTCAACCTCTTCACCAGTAACATCAAAATTCAATACATAAGGTGCCGAAGAGTAAACACCGCTGTTACCAAATTTTTTATCAAAGCGAACTAAAACCTGGTTAAAACCTTCATTAATCTGATTTTTACTGATTTTATTCGGAGCTGCTTGACCATTAATGTATAGGATAGATACGCCTTTCTGAGGTGTTAGGGTTGCCGCACTTACACTGCCAATAACAGTTGTAAATAAACCTAAAACTAGTAATGCTTTCTTCATCATGTCTCTCTTTCAAATCGAATAAACTACTCTTTATACTAACAAAAAAGCCACCCTAAGGTGGCTTTTTTTTTCTAAAACTCGATTACGAGGTCATTAGAATGATGCTTCAACACCAATTGCTAGACCAGTATCTGTTTTGTAGTATTTTGCACCTTTGTCGTTAAGACGTTTTGAATCGTAGTCAATACCACCAACTTCCGCGTACACTTTAGTGTTTGGTGCGATTGCGTAAGTAGAGTTAACGAACCAACGATCTTCTTCTTTAACTTTATCGTCGTGGTCACCGATTGAGTAACCAGTGTTGAAGCCCCAAAGACCCATAGTGTAACCTGCAGCAAATGCGATTACAGAGTTGTCATCGTTCGCAGTATCAGAGTTTACACCGTAGTATGCTGTAGATAGGTAAACGTTCTCGATACCAGAGAATACTAGCTCAGCACCGTAACCTTGGTGATCGCCTTTTGCAACGTTTGTGTCGAAATCAGCAACGAAAGCAGAAATATCAAAATCAGCAAAACGGTAACCCATACGAGCGTCGAAGTACTCAGTATCTTTACCTTTCTCTTCTTTGTTGTTTGCGCCATTTACTTTGTCTTGTACGTAACCTAGAGTTGCGTAAAGAGCACCATTGTCGTAGTCGTAACGAACAGCTTCGTCAGCACACTCGTTAGTTGCATTATCTAGAAGTGTAGAGATGCCGTAAGCTTCATCTTTACCAATGCCTAGATCATCAACAGCAGTACATAGGCGACCAAACTTAATTGAACCTAGAGTATCGTTGTATGCTGCTACGTATGTATCACCGTTACGAGTTTTTTCAGCATTTGCGTTCTCAGAACCGTTGAATTCCCAGTAAGCGCCAACTTTCCACTCTTCGTTTACCATGTACTTGATATCAAAACCGAAGTCAGCATCTTCGATTTTTTGTTCCATTGAAGAACCTTTTTTGTACTCGTTGCTGTATACAACTTCGATGTCGCCTTTAAGGTCAACAGAAACGCCGTCTTGGTTGTAAATTTCGATTGCTGCATTTGCAGAACCAGCTGCTGTCATAACTGCTAGAGCTAATAGAGTCTTTTTCATAATAAATCCACTGCCTTTTCTAAGAATGGGAGATCCTTGCCCGGTTCCCTTTTATTTTTTATGACTGGTCATTACTACTCTTTGGTAGTTAATCACCGCCACTAAATTTCGTGGTCTAGATTGCAAAAGATTATCCTGCGTGTCAAATAAACTAAAAACAAACCTAAAAAAACAAAAATACATAAAAATCATAGGTTTACATTTTTTTTCATCATTTTACGAGCAACTTACCCTTAAATTTAAAGGGAAATATAATAGCCCAAATAAAGAACAATTCAGTACAATACTCCACCCATCCAGGCTTTAAGTGCAATTCACAGAACTTAACACCTGCATCGTGCTATTTTTTAATATATATATTTCGTAACATAAATAAAATCGTTAAGTTCCTGAAGGTTCAGTTTTTTTTTGTGAACGAGATCTACCTTTGATTCAAAAGCAAGCTATTTTGCGGTAAATGTACCGACTAGTGATATGTGCTACTATCCTCGCTCCGTTACGTAGGTCACAGTATGCTAACTACTAAAATTCAAAATTCTATACGCACCAGTTATCAAAACCTCCAAGATCAGTTGGATAACTTTGTACCTCGACGTGCTCAAAATTACCTTGTTGCAGAAATAGCGAAGACACTTTGTGGTCAATACCACAAAAGTAATCGCATGATTGTTGCTGAAGCAGGTACCGGGATCGGGAAGTCACTGGCTTATTTAATGGCAACAATCCCTGTCGCCGTGCTCAACAATCGTAAAATCGTCATTTCAACAGCGACCGTTGCGCTTCAAGAACAACTCGTCAATAAAGATCTCCCTCTATATAGACGACTTACTGATAGAGAGTTTTCTTTCATCTTAGCGAAAGGAAGACAGCGTTATTGTTGTACAGAGAAGTTGGCCGCTGCGTGTGGGGTTGATGGCGGTCAAATGGCCATGTTCGAGTCCAAACCAAAAAAGAAAGACATCGAGCAACTCCAAACCATGTACCGCAGCCTCACCCAAGGTAAATGGGATGGCGACCGTGATTCGTGGCCAAAACCTATCGACAACATGATTTGGCAGATGATTGTCAGTGATAAGCACAGCTGTAACAACAGTATGCCTACGCACAGAGACTGCCCTTTCCAAAAAGCGCGTTCAGAGCTAGATAAAGCAGACGTGATTATCGCCAATCACAGTTTAGTGATGGCTGATGCGGACCTAGGCGGCGGTGTGATACTGCCAGAGCCAGAAAATAGCATATATATTTTTGATGAAGCTCACCACTTGCCACACGTAGCGAGAGATCACTCCTCTGCTGCCGCAAGCTTAAAAGGTGCTGCCTCTTGGTTAGAGCGTTTGAATCAATCGGTCACTAAGCTTTCGGGGCTAGCAGACGAAAAGCGTGTCCATCGATTTAGAAATGAGTTGCAAGACTCAGTACAACAACTGATCCCGACTCTGACTCAAATGAGCAAACAGTTTGACGCTAACCACTTTGAAGATGGCTTGTATCGCTTCGAGCATGGCGATTTACCTGAATGGTTAGAAAGTGAATCGAAAGATCTCAAGCAATTAACGCAAAAGGCGAGCCAAGCCGTAGCAAAAATTGCAGACTTGATTGCAGAACGAGTTAAAGACGGAGAGCTTTCAGCAAAGCTTGCAGAGCCTGCGCTTGCAGAAATTGGCTTCTATATACAAAGAACAGAAAACCTTGCTCAAGTTTGGCGATTAATGGCTGAACCTAAGAGAGAAAAAGGGGCGCCTTTGGCTCGTTGGCTTGAATTAAGCAAAGAAAGCGAGGGGGACTTTGTTGTTAATGTCTCACCATTAGAAGTCGGTTGGCAACTGGACCAACAGATTTGGAGTCGTTGTGTTGGTGCAGTGTTAGTATCTGCGACCATGAGGGCGCTCAACTCTTTCAGCTTTTTTTGTCATCAATCAGGTATCAGCCAAAAAGCAGAAGATGGCGTACAATTTCTTGCTTTGGCATCGCCGTTTGATTATCAGAACCAAGCGGAGTTAGTCGTGCCAGCAATGAAGTACGAACCACAAGCACCTCAGTTTACCGAATATCTTATTGAAATTTTGCCTAAGGTAATAGAAGACAACAAAGCCAATCTCATTCTATTCTCTTCTTATTGGCAAATGAACCAAGTGGCCGAGGCTTTGGCAACAGATTTCGTTAAAAAGTCGTGGGCGTTACAGGTTCAGGGGGATACCTCACGAACTGAAATCCTAAAAAAACATAAAAAGCTCATAGACCAAGGTAAAACCAGTGTTCTTTTTGGAACGGGTAGCTTTTCTGAAGGTCTTGATCTGCCTGGCGAGCTGCTTGAAAACCTTGTTATTACCAAGATTCCTTTTGGGGTTCCTACCTCACCTGTAGAGCGGGCACATTCAGAATATATTGAATCTCGTGGCGGTAATCCTTTTATGCAGATTACTGTTCCAGAAGCGAGTAAAAAGCTCATTCAATCGGTGGGTAGATTGCTGCGTAAAGAACGAGATTCTGGTAAAGTCACGATCCTTGATAGACGCATAGTCACGAAGCGATACGGAAAGTCCCTACTCGATTCGCTACCGCCTTTTAAAAGAACAATAAAATACTAATTTTCCTACCCTCGTGGTAGTTATGGGCCTGCCATCGCTAGGCCCTTGCATTCACAACCCAGCATGACTAATCCATTGGTTTTTCATGTGGCTGCCCTATCAGCCGATAACGAGAACACTAGCTATTTATGGAAATGATTGAACCAACCATGTTGGTCATACTTGCCTTGGTTGCATTTGCTGCAGGCTTTATTGATGCTGTCGCCGGTGGCGGAGGAATGTTAACTGTACCAGCTTTGCTATCGCTTGGTTTACCACCACACATTGCACTCGGTACTAATAAGCTGGCCGCAACATTCGCCTCATCAACAGCCGCTTTTACTTACTATCGCAAGAAGCTGTTCAAACCTGAATGTTGGGTCAATGCTTTCATATCTACTTTAATAGGTGCAACAATCGGCACCCTGACTGTTGATGCCATAAGCACAGAGTGGTTAGAGAAGGTATTACCGCTAGTCATTCTTGCGGCAGCGGTCTATACCATTTTTCATAAGACTCCAGATGTGAGCCATAATGTGTCTCCTAAACCGTGCCCGGTACTCAAGAGAAAGCAAAAGTACCAAGGATTCATTCTCGGCTTTTATGATGGTGTTGCAGGCCCAGGAACCGGCGCTTTTTGGACTGTGAGCTCGATGGCGCTTTATCGTCTTAATATCTTACTTGCTTCTGGTCTATCTAAAGCCATGAACTTTACCAGTAACTTTACGTCTTTGGTGACCTTCGCAATTCTTGGTCATATTGATTGGGTTCTTGGTTTAACTATGGGGCTTTGTTTGATGGCTGGTGCATTTGTTGGAGCACATTCTGCTATTCGTTTCGGTGCTACATTTATACGACCTGTTTTTGTTACTGTTGTAAGCGTACTTGCGATTAAGCTGGCTTACGAAGCTTGGTTTGTAACCTTATAGCCCAGTCGCCCAAGGTAAGTAAAATGAATCATTTCTCTAAATTAAAAAGCGTCATTGATACCTTAATTGGCCATTGCTCGCAGGTTGATAAATCTCGAGGGGCTTATCATCAAGCCTTGTTCGATAGAACCTTGTTTAAGTGCAGCTCTTCTATTTTACTGCCCTACGCACTCGAAACTCAGGCAACGTACAACACTATTGTTCGAGAACAAGCGACAAACCAACTTACTGCTTCTCGGGCAAACTACCTGACAGAAAAACTCACTAATCAGATAGCTGCAATCCAAAGAGAACTAGCCAACCATGATTTAAGGTTAGATCGAAAAAGTAAGTCAGGAAAAAACCTTAACGACCTATACAACGAACTCGCTCAGCACCAAGATTGGCAAAAGCGACTGGTCGATTTAGTACGAGTACGCAAGTTAGCGTTTGATTCTGCGCCTCGCCACAGTAAGAAAAAAGCGGACGAGGCTTGGCAATTAGCAAAAGAACGATTAGAACGCTGCGAAGACTCAATGAAAAATATTGAGAGACTGATTAACTTAGAGAACCCCAAGCGAAATGAACACTGATAACCCATCATCACCACTGGATAACGCCCCGGAAGAAGTTAAGTTAGCTGTCGACCTGATCTATCTGCTCGAAAGCAACGAAATCGACCCAAAGGTTGCGTTAGAAGCAATTAAGATTGTCCAACAAGATTTACAAGCCAAACTAGCATCTAGCATCTAGCATCTAGCATCTAGCATCTAGCATCTAGCATAAAAACATACAGGATTCACATGTACCAACTTAGCTTTTCTATGCCCGAGTTTCTTGAAAACTACTGGCATAAAAAACCAACCATCTTGAAAGGTGGCTTCCAAAACTTCATCGACCCAATTTCGCCGGAAGAACTTGCTGGTTTATCGATGGAAGAAGAAGTGGATTCTCGCTTTGTCTCTAACCTCAACAATCAATGGACAGCAGAACATGGTCCATTCTCAGAAGAGAAATTTGGCGAACTCACTGAAACACATTGGCAATTGATCGTTCAAGCAGCGAACCACTGGCATCAAGGAGCCAATCAGCTGACCGAAGCGTTTCAAGCGTTACCAAACTGGTTATTCGACGATCTAATGATCTGCTATTCAGCGCCAGAAGGTGGCGTAGGCCCCCATATTGATCAATACGATGTATTCATCATTCAAGGCCAAGGTAAACGCCAGTGGAAAGTCGGCGCAAAAGATATTGGCCAATACAAAGAGACCGTTCAAGCTTCTGCACTTCGTCAAATCGAAGGTTTTGACCCGATCATTGATGAAACTTTAGAGCCGGGCGATATCCTTTATATCCCACCAGGTTTCCCGCATGAAGGGAACACTTTAGAGCCGTCAATGAGCTACTCTATTGGCTACCGCTCCCCTAAAGAACAAGAGCTGATCAGCAACTTTGCCGACTTTGTACTTGCTCATGATATGGGTGATATTCACCTGCATGATCCAGAGTTCAAAACGCAAGAAGGCTACGGCAAAATTCGTTCATCGGATTTAAGCAATCTCACTGACATGTTGAAATCTGCACTAGAGCAACCTGAAACCATCAGTGAATTCATGGGGTGTCTGCTAAGCCAATCACGCCACCAGCTAGATATAGTCGCTCCTGAGCCATTATGGACAGAAGAAGAGATCGCCCAACACTTAGAGTCAGAAGGCGAGATCTGTCGAGTATCGGGGTTAAAGGCGCTATACCATGAGAATGAAAGCAACACAGCTTACATCAATGGGGAAGTCGTTAAAGTTGAACAGGCTGATTCGTCGCTACTAAACGTACTGTGTGATGATTCGGTAATTAACTCAACAACTAACCTTTCTCCTTCAGGTGTAACAGTCGTGACGGAATTGGTGAATAAAGGTTACTGGTTTATCGAAGACTAACTTCGTTAATCGGTTTCGCGGATATCGCCAAGCCCTAGAGCGTTAGAGCCCAAGAAAAATAAAAGGGACAAATGAAATCTTCATTTGTCCCTTTTTCTATTCAATTGTTAACTAAGCTTAAAAGCTATACAGTGAACAACTAGACTAAACCTTGAACTGATTAACCAATTTCTGCTGCTGTTGGGACAGTTGGTCAATTTCGCTACCCACTTGTTCAGAAGCTGCGGCTTGATCCAAGATCTTCGCACTCAAATCACGGATATTAACGACACTTTGGTTCACTTCACCGGAAACCGATTGTTGCTCTTCTGCCGCTCTCACGATCTGGTTGTTCATATCACTGATCGCTTCTATAGAAGTAAAGATCGAACCCAGATCTTCGACCGCTTTTTGAACATGTAATGCCGTGTCGTTAGCGAGAATATTACCTTCTTGTATCGCTTCAACGACATCTTGAGTACCCGCGTGGACTTTGTCGATCACCGCTCTGATTTCACCAACCGATGACTGTGTACGACTTGCGAGGTTTCTTACCTCATCAGCAACGACGGCAAAACCTCGACCTTGCTCACCTGCACGAGCCGCTTCAATCGCGGCATTCAATGCCAGTAAGTTGGTTTGCTCAGAGATCCCTTCAATCACACTTAAGATCTCAGTGATGTTACCGTTATTTTTAGCCAACTCTTCAACAATAGGCACGGCGCTCGACATACGATCCACCAGCTTTCTCATTTCACCGGCAGAAAGTTCGATAACCTGTTGGCCTTGCTGAGCAGAACGATTCGCTTCACAAGCGGCATCAACGGCTATTTCAGCATTTTGTACCACTAAGCCCGAAGTCTGAGTCATCTCTTCTGCCGCGGTCGCCACAAGATCCACTTCTTTAAACTGAGACTCACTACTTTCACGAGTGCTTGATGCAGAGGCCTTCGCCTGGCTTGTCGTGCTCGCCACTTGCTCAGTGGTCTGAATCACCTCTTTAATAGTGTGTTGAAGCTTGTCTAAGAACAGGTTAAACCCTTGTGACAACTGACCAATTTCGTCTTGAGATTTCACTTCCAAGCGTTGCGTTAAATCACCTTCACCAGAAGCAATATCGTTCAGTCTCTCAACTACCTGTCGAATAGGCTTAACGATGGACAGCGAAGCAAATGCGATAATAGCTAAGCCAAAGAAAATAAACACAGTACCTGCGATCACTTCTGTTTTAATGCCTTCACTTAACTTAGTACTAATTATGGCATCCAACTGGTTTGCATCAGCGACCACACTCTCTCTTGGGATCTCAAACAGCACCCCCCAAGTTTGGTTGGCGGCAACAACAGGGGCAAATGCGAGTAACCACTCACCATTCTCACTCCATTGAGTCGTGACCTCACCACCAAAGATAAAGTCCGTCATTAGATCGTTACTTGTATTGTTGCTTTGAAAACTCGAACCAACCGCAATACTTGAATCATCCGAAGCGATAACCGAACCGTCTAAGCTAACGACGTAAACCGCACCTGCACCATCAAATAAACTTTGATCCGATTGAGTGACAACATTGGTTAAACCATCGAGCCTTAAGTCGATGCCCAAAAAACCAATAGCCACATCATCAACGATGATAGGCACCGAAATCGAAGACGTAAGCAGTTCTTGACCACCGCTACTCACAACTCTTGGCGTACTAATACACGTTTGTCCAGATGACAAAGGACAGAAAAAGCGTTCGCTATTGCTGTTATCACTCAATGTTGATTCTGATAACACGTTTGGAAGAACATTCTCGCCATTATCTGCGACCTTCCAATAAGGAGCAAAACGCCCTCTTTCATTTGAGCCGACATAATCCGCATCGACATAATTCGCATCTTCAGCATCAAGTAAATCGGGTTTGAAGACTAGGTAAGCCCCTTGAATAGAATCAAAGTTCAAAACGGAACGACGCACCATTTCATCCAACGCAGTACGAAGTTCTTCACTTGGGGTAAAGTTTTCATCGGCATTGTTCTTTAGAAACTGAGCACTAGAAGCCAACATTTCTGCTCGATAAATAGCTTCATCGACATAACGTTGAGTTTCCTGAGCATTAAGCTGAGAAACGGATGCCAACAACTGTTGAGTTTTGTTAATCACTGATTCTGAGCTTTGAGATTTTATGACCTGTTGATTGCTCGTCGCGTTGTAGATCGAGAAACCAATGAGAGACAGTGACGTAATGATTAAACAACAACCTGCTAAGAGGGTTATTTTCCACTGTACTGATAGAGAGCGCATTTAATATCCTTATTTAAGCCAAAAGACTTCCATAACCGTAACCATCACATTAGTAACAAACTGCTATGCACAATGTGAATGAGTTAGACGAATAGCTTAGCGGATAATTACAGCACAAATTACGTGCATATAAAACGAAAGTTTATAGAAATGTTAATAAATCGTGTACTTTGTCTGTTATTGCTTTGATTTCAAGAGCTTTCAGCTTGTCAGACTTAGGCTTCTTTGTGCCTACGCTTCCGGTCATGAATAACGCAAATTGATTCAGAGTAATGCAACATTTTAAGGAAGCCAATGACTCCTTATTATTTTATAACCCCAATAAAATCGGATTAGTTTTTATAATCCAAGCTATAGATTTTTTATCTTGATCAACTTCACACTTTTTGGTTGCTAAGTAGACGCTCAATCTCTAATATCTCGCGCCTAGATTCCCAGGTTACTTTACTTATTTGGCTCTCCTTAATGGAACGCCAAGGCTTTTTACGTCCTAATTTTTGGAGAGATACGCAAATGTCCGCCACGTTTCCATTAGCGAAACTTACCTTTTTAATCGCTATTCTGACTGCCGTGGGTCAAATGACTCAAACGATGTACGTGCCTTCTATCGGTCATATGGCGGGTGAGTTATTGGTTTCAGCATCTTCGCTTCAAGCTGTGATGGCGTGCTACCTGATCCCTTATGGTCTGTCGCAATTTGCATACGGTCCACTTTCTGATCGCCTAGGTCGCAAACCAATCATCGTTGTCGGTTTGATCATCTACATCATCGGTACTTTGGTGGCATTGTTTGCTCACGAATATGAATGGTTCTTAGCAGGTAGCTTTATACAAGGTTTGGGCATCGGTTGTGGTGGTGCGATGTCTCGTACATTGACTCGCGACTGTTTTGAAGGCGCAGAACTGCACCGCGCAAACAGCTTAATTAGCATGTGTGTGATTTTCTCACCATTGATGGCTCCTGTATTAGGTGGGTACTTAACAGAAGCTTTCAGTTGGCGTTCTAGCTACTTGTTCCTGGCGCTGTTTGGTATCGCAGTGGTGATCACCATGATGACGAGCATGATGGAAACTCTGCCAAAAGAACGACGCAAACATGAATCGGTTGCCAACAGCTACAAATTCGTTCTATCTGACAAACGTTTCCAAGGTTTCTTATTGGTATTGGTCGCAACATTTGCAGGTGTAGCGGTATTTGAAGCTGCGGCAGGTGTATTACTTGGCGGAGTACTTGGCTTGCCAGCAACCACAGTAAGCTTGTTGTTTGTATTACCTATTCCAGGTTACTTAGTCGGTGCTGGCCTATCTAGTTACATCGCACAACGTCGCTCTGAGCGTCGCGCACTGAATGTTGGACTAGTTGCTATCTTGGTAGGGTCTACCGTGGTGTTGATACCAGGTCTATTTGGTCAAACAACAGCATTAACTTTGATTGGTGGTGCTACGATTTACTTTTTGGGCGCTGGTATCTTATTCCCGGCGGCAACAACAGGGGCGCTTTCGCCATTCCCGTACCACGCAGGTACTGGAGGTGCGATTTTGGGTGGTATGCAAAACCTAGGTGCTGGCATCGCAACACTACTGGCCTCGTTCTTCCCAGCTCAAGACCAACTTCCGCTCGGTTGCTTGATGATTGCAATGTCATTCATCGCCATGCTTGGTTTACGTTGGGTTAATCGTAAACCTGACCATTCAAACGAAATGCCATTGGCTATCTAAAGTAAACTCTACATCAGCTCAAACAACGAAGAGGGACAGACTGAAAAGTGTGTCCCTTTTTCATTGCACGTTTCCCCCAGCTCACATCTACCATCGATTCCATTAAACATTACTTTGATTTATTGAAAACAATAACAGACACTTACGCTGAAAGTACCAATCCAGAATCCAATTATAAATAACATCACTGGAAGAAAACTAACCACTAAAGGATGCTGGCATTAAAACGAGTAAGGTACACAATAGGATATACAGATGCGTTTCGCTTTAACCACATTAGCCGTATCGGCCGCACTTGTCGCCGGATGCAGCAATCAAGGAATAACAACCATGGACCACAACTCTCCATCGCAACTCATCGCACATCAAACCCAAGCTCCCGTAGCTAAGAAAGTCCCTCATGCAATGACGATTCATGGTGATACCCGAATCGATGATTATTACTGGATGCGTGATGATGAGCGCCAAGACCCAGAGATCTTGCAGCATCTTGAGCAAGAAAACCAGTACGCAGAGGCCGTGCTGAAACACACTGAAGCATCACAAGAACAGTTATTTGAAGAGATCAAAGGCCGAATCGCAAAAGACGACCATTCGGTTCCAGTTCGCAAAGGCAGCTACTACTACTCGAATGAAGTCACAGGTGACAACGAATACCCAGTTCACTTGCGTGAAAATGACTTTTTAGGTATAGACAAGCAAGTCATCTTAGATGTTAACGAACTAGCAAAAGACCATGAATTTTTCAGTATTGGTGGCTTAACGATCAGCCCAAGCGAAAACTTGTTGGCCTATGGCGAAGACACGCTGAGCCGCCGTATTTACACCATCAAGATTAAAGACCTCACGACAGGTGAATACCTAACAGATGAAATTGAAGGGGCTTCGAGCGCGATTGCATGGCAAAACGACAACCAAGCCTTTTACTACATCAAAAAAGATCCACAAACATTACTTGGTTATCAAGTTTACCGTCACGTTTTGGGCACACCTCAGACAAGCGATGAGTTAATCTACGAAGAAACCGACAGCGCTTACTACACCTCTTTGAGCAAAAGCAAAGATGGTGAACAGGTCTACATTTGGCACTCGAGTACAGAAACCAGCGGTGTTTCAGTCATAGATGCCAACAACCCAAACGCTAAAGCTGAAGCTTTCTACCCACGAGAAACGGGTATCGAGTACAGCATCGCTAAGCTAGGTGATTGGTACTACATCTACACCAACTACCAAGCGGTCAACTTCCGTTTAATGAAAGTCACTGCTGAAGAGATGCATGACCGCTCTAAATGGGTCGATGTCATTCCTGCTGACGAGAATACTCAGCTTGTTGACTTCGAGCTGTTTGATGACCATCTGGTTTACGAGCAACGTGCGAATGGCTTGTCTACCGTGAAAGTTCGTCAACTCTCAACAGGGAAAGAGTTCCCACTTGAATTTAACGACACTGCTTTTGCTGCTTACCTAACAAGTAACTATGAATTAGATAACTCAAAAGTTCGCGTCTATTACAGCAGCTTAACCACGCCAGGTACTTACTATGATTTCGACCTAAGTTCAGGAGAATCCGAAGTCATGAAACAAACACCTGTATTGGGTGATTTCGAAGCGGATAACTACCAATCAGAGCGAATTATGGTAACGGCTCGCGATGGTAAGCAAGTACCTGTGTCTTTGGTATATCGCAAAGACTTATTCAAGAAGGACGGCACTAACCCAATCTACCAATACGGCTATGGCTCTTACGGCCACACGATCGAACCAAGCTTTGGCTCGGCTCGTCTCAGCTTACTTGATCGCGGATTCGTTTATGCGATCGCACATATTCGAGGTTCAGAGATGCTCGGGCGCCCTTGGTATGAGGACGGCAAAAAGCTAACCAAGCAAAATACGTTCAACGACTTTATCGATGTAACCAAAGGGCTGGTTGAAGAAGGCTACGGCGCACAAGATAAAGTGTTCGCCGTTGGTGGTTCTGCTGGCGGTCTATTGATGGGCGCAATAATCAACCAAGCACCAGAACTGTACCGTGGCATCGGAGCACATGTTCCGTTTGTAGACGTTGTCACAACCATGCTTGATGAATCGATTCCTCTCACCACTAACGAGTATGACGAATGGGGCAACCCGAACGATAAAACCTATTACGATTACATGCTAGGTTACTCACCATATGACAATGTGAAGGCACAAAGCTACCCGAACATGTTGGTAACAACAGGCTTGCATGACTCACAAGTACAATACTTTGAACCCATGAAGTGGGTGGCGAAGCTGCGTGAGATGAAAACAGACAGCAATGTGCTGCTGTTCAAAACCGATATGGAAGCTGGTCACGGTGGGGCTTCCGGTCGATTTAAGCGATTAAAAGAAGACGCACTTGAATACGCGTTCTTTTTAGACTTGCTAAAGACTCAGTAGATTCTGCGCAAAAGTGAGTATTCACACCATTTTGTCGCCATTTAGGGTCGACAAAATGGCGACAGAAATTATTAAGCATGCTTAAATACGATTAATCATGAAACCCACCAAATCAGCAAGCCCTTGAAAAGAAAGCAATCACAAGGGTTTACGAGAGGTATAAAAACAAATGAAAGTAATTAGTTTCAACATCAATGGCCTTAGAGCCCGTCTTCATCAGCTTCAAGCTATTATCGATAAGCACCAACCTGATGTGATTGGTCTACAAGAGATCAAAGTGCACGATGAAGCCTTCCCACTAGCCGATGTTGAAGCTATGGGTTACAAGGTCTACTTCCACGGTCAAAAGGCTCACTACGGTGTGGCTATGCTTTGTAAGCAAGAGCCAATTTCGGTACAAAAAGGCTTTCCTACAGACAATGAAGACCATCAAAAGCGTATGATAATGGCGACGTTTGAAGATGAAAACGGTGAGAAGGTCACTGTACTAAATGGTTACTTCCCTCAAGGCGACAACATTAAGCATGAAACCAAATACCCGTACAAGCGCCAGTTCTACAAAGACTTAATGACGTACCTGAACGATTACCACAACAAAGATGAACAAGTGATCGTGATGGGCGACATTAATATCAGCCCTACCGATATTGATATCGGTATTGATGAACCTAATGCGAAACGTTGGTTGAAAACCGGTAAGTGTTCTTTCCAACCAGAAGAGCGCGAATGGTTAAAAACACTGATGGATTGGGGCTTTGTGGATAGCTTCCGTTTACTACACCCTGAAGTGAACGATCAATACTCGTGGTTTGATTACCGCTCAAAAGGTTTCGTGGACAACCGCGGCCTACGCATTGATGTGGTACTTGCGACTCAGAAGCTTGCTGACAAGTGTACTGAAGCGGGCATCGACTACGAGCTACGCGGCATTGAAAAACCGTCAGATCACGCTCCGATTTGGTCAACGTTTAAGTAACGAGTAAATTAGTTATTATCAATAAAAAACGGCGCTATGAAAGCGCCGTTTTTGTATCAAAGAATTAGCTTCTTAGAAAATTAACTAAGAGGCCTTAGGTAAGCAAGGAAACGTTTCTCTGCGAATTTGAAAATCGCGATGATGATAAACGTGAGCGCCATGTAAAACAGACCTGCCGTTAGGAAAGATTCAAATGGAGCGTAATAACGTGAGTTAACCAAACGAGCTGCACCCGTCAGATCCATAATGGTTACGATACCTGCTACCGCAGAGCCGTGAAGCATGAAAATGACTTCATTACTGTAAGCTGGCAGTGCGCGACGTAATGCACTTGGTAAAATGATACGACGGTAAGTCTTCGGTGTGCTCATGCCGTACGCTTTTGCGGCTTCCACTTCACCTTTCGGTAAGCCATTAATCGCACCGCGAATGATTTCAGCAGTATAAGCTGACGTGTTCAGAATAAACGCGACTAAAGCACAGAACCATGCGTTTTCCCATAGGGTGTCTTTTACTGGGAAGAATTGGTCCATACCGTAATAAATCAGGTACAACTGCACCAATAACGGCGTACCACGGAAGAAATAGATGAATGACCAAGCCGGAGCATTAATCATCATATTTGGACTGTTACGAGCGATAGCTAATGGTATTGCGACGAATAAGCCAATGATCAAAGCGACGCAAACCATCCAAGCCGTTGTCCATAAACCACCAAGGTAAATCGGCAGGCTTTCAATTATCAATGAAAAGTCCATAACTACCTCGCGTGGATACTGAATTTACGTTCAACCAACTTAAGTAAGCCCGTCGAAACACTGGTGAAGAATAAGAAGATAATTGCCACTGTCATGTAGAAGGTAAATGGCATTTTGGTTGAACCTGCCGCGAGTGCACTAACACGCACCATGTCTTCTAAACCGATAATCGAAACTAACGCGGTAGTTTTTAGTAAAACCAACCAATTATTACCAAACCCCGGCAGTGCGTGACGAATCATTTGCGGTAATAGAATACGACGGAACGCTAATACAGGACCCATACCATAGGCCTTAGCCGCTTCCATTTCACCGCTATCAACAGCCATGATGGCACCACGGAAGGTTTCAGCCATGTAAGCACCGAAGATAAAGCCAATGGTTAATACACCGGCAATAAATGGGCTAACATCAATGTAATCAGGTAAGTAAGCGGTCCATTCATGGTTAGGATCACTCGATGTGAACCATTCATTGAGCCACTCATTGATGGAATACAAACTGTTGTTTAAAAGGATTTGTCCACCAAAGAAAATCAGCATCATCAATACGAGATCGGGTATACCTCGAATAACGGTTGTGTAGAGGGTTGCAATAGCACGAGCCCAGCGATAAGGCGCGAGTTTAGCTAAGGCACCTAGCATACCAAGAACCATAGCTAAAATTAGCGACAGCAAGGCAACTTCGATTGTAAGCACCGCCCCTTTCAGGATCGACGCTTCATATCCTTGTAAATCAAACATAATGAATTCCAACAGAACTGCGAAAAAGTTGGTAAGACAGGGAGAGGTGAGCCTCTCCCTTAAGAAGTGACGCTAAAGATTACTGACCGTATACGTCGTAGTTGAAGTATTTAGCCGCGATATCTTGGTAGATGCCTTTTTCACGTAGTGAAAGGATTGCAGCATCTAATTGCTTAGTCAGATCTTTGTCTTGCTTACGTAGAGCAATACCAAAACCTTCACCGAACCACTTAGGATCAGTTAGTGATGGACCAACAAACTCGTAGTCTTCACCACCCGCTTTGTTTAGTACGCCTTCTTCTAGAGCAGATGCATCACCCAGTACAGCAGCAACACGACCGTTAGCTAGATCAAGGTAAGCTTCGTCGAATGAACCGTAACGAACGATTTCTACTGTGTCGCCGTAGTTATCTGTTAGGTACTTGTCGTGAGTTGTTGCACGTTGAACGGCTATTTTTTGACCGCTTAGATCATCAAAATTAAGGCCTGCACCTTTTTTAGCGATGAACTTATTTGGGATAAGTGCGTATTTACCAGTGAAATCGATCTTTTTCTTGCGCTCTTCCGTGATAGACATTGCCGCAATGATCGCATCATATTTACGAGCAAGCAGAGAAGGAATAATACCATCCCAATCTTGTGCAACAATCTTACACTGCACCTGCATTTCAGTACAAAGCGCGTTAGCCATATCGACATCGAAGCCTTTCAGTGAACCGTCAGCTTCTGTCCAGCTAAATGGAGGGTAAGCACCTTCAATACCAAAGCGTACTGTTTTCCATTCTTTTGCTTGAGCTACGCCCGTTGCAGCAGTTGCAGCAAGTGCCGCGACTAATAACCACTTTTTCATATCCCTACTCCTGTGATTTAGGTTTTTATGTTTTGCTAATTTTAATATTGTGTTTGTTGTTACTTATTAACTTACTTGTTGTGTTTTATTGTTCACACCGTCGCTATTTACCTTGGCAACGGCATTTCAATTCTGATTAGTAAATCGATGAGATAAATTGTTGTAAACGCTCAGATTCAGGTTCCGTAAACAGTTTAGCTGGATCGCCCTGTTCTTCCACTAAACCTTGGTGCAGGAACATCACATGGTTTGATACGTCACGAGCAAAAGCCATTTCATGTGTTACCACAAGCATGGTTCTTCCTTCTTCTGCTAGATCGCGCATTACACCAAGCACCTCCCCTACTAACTCAGGGTCAAGTGCCGATGTTGGTTCATCAAACAGCATCACTTCAGGATCAACGGCTAACGCTCGAGCAATTGCCGCACGTTGTTGTTGTCCACCTGATAAATGACCCGGGTAGTAATCTTTGCGCTCATACAGGCCGACTTTCTTCAGTAGCAACTCTGCATTTTCAATCGCTTGTGCTTTAGGTACACCTAAGACATGAACGGGTGCTTCGATAACATTTTCGAGAACGGTCAGGTGAGACCATAGATTGAAGCCTTGAAAAACCATTGCCAAACGAGAACGGATTCGTTGAACTTGTTTTTCATTTGCAGGAACGGAAACGCCTTGGCGGTTATTTTTCATCTGAATTAATTCACCATTAACCCAAATCTCGCCAGCGGTAGGTGTTTCTAAGAGGTTGATACATCTAAGGAAAGTACTTTTACCCGATCCTGAAGATCCGATAATCGAGACTACATCGCCTTTATGCGCAGAAAGTGAAATTCCCTTTAAAACTTCATTTTGACCAAACGTTTTGTGTAGATCCTTTATGTCCAGCGCTGGTACATCTTTCATGCGCTTTCTCTCCCAAGTTTGTGAAAATGCAAGGTACTCCGACCTTTTCATGCGATACAAACTAGCACCACACGAAACAACATGCAACAAATTATTAACCTAATAATTAGGAATAAATAGCGATTAACTCTGACTTATTATGCAATTAATAGCGTTTTAGTCTCAATTTACTGAATGAAATGTATCAACAAGCTGTAATTGCGACTCTGGCATTGTTTAAATAAAGTTAATCAAAATGAGATTCTCGTAGCTTGATACCTCACAAGAAAAACACGTTTTGTGAACTTAAAAACTGCGCTGCCGACGAAATCTAACACACGCATTAGCACACCAAACTCACTATACGAGAACGTTATTTGAAAGCGATTGAGTGATTAAACTTCATAGGCGACTAAGAGATAAGTGGCTAATAGTGAAATAACTCAGTAAATAAGAGGTATTCAGCTCATGCTATATAGAGCAAGACATGAAGAAGATAGGTAACGTCAATTTGTGAAAATTAATTACACAATTCATCAACGGTACGTTAATGAATCGCTTCGTTTTGTAGCTTTCTTTCACATAAACTCATAAAGTGATCAAGATCAATCACCCTAAAGGGTAAGCTTGTTAAACTCAGCAGCAAAGAATAAGGCATTAAAAAGGCCGAACATTTCTTTTAACTTAGCTGCATAAAGCACATTAAAACCGTGCAACATAATATTAATAAGTTATAACTAATAAATAACGCAATTACGCGAAATTTTATAATTCAATTTTTGAATTACTAACATAAAAATATGAGGAATCTATGTCAGACGTTGTGAATAATGCGAACTCTGAAGTAGAAGAGAAAAGCTATAAAGAGCTACACCGCCCTGCTTCTGAATTTGAGAGCCGCTCAGATTACTTAGATCACGAACTTCAAATCATGAAGCCTCGTCGTTTTGGCCTAAACCTTCCAGGCCGTGATTTCCGCTTTGAACTTGAAGATCTTGTTCCTGCACTTGCTGGTACCATTGGTATTATCGCGATGTACTCTGCAGTAATGATGTCTTGGGCTGACGGCCTAACTCAAGCTTGGGATCATGTAAACCTAGGTAAAGAGTTTGCGATTGAAGTCGCTCGTGTAGAAATGCTGATTCCTGCACTGCTGTTCTGTATCCTAGCTTCTGGTTTCTTTAACCCTAAAGCAAACCTTGCCGGTAACCACGGCCCAATGATTCCTCTTATCGGTACCATCGCTCTCGCTGGCGCTCACCCTCTTGCATTGGCAATCCTTATCGGTGTCTTCGGTCTAATCCTAAGTTTCCTAAAAGGCGGCTCCAAGCTGGTTAACCTGACTTCGGAAGGTACCGCTGGTGGCTTGCTCATTTTCTTAGGCCTAACGGGTACCATGAGCCAAATTAACTCGATTCAAGCATGGGCGGTTGGTCTTCAATCTTCTACGGTTGAAGCGGGCAGCATGGGTTACGTTGGTCTTATCGTTCTTGCTATTACGATCGCTATCTACGCTTTCTTAGCAAAAGTGAACAAGCGTTGGTTAGCTATCCCAGTTTGTGCATTCACGGGCCTTGCTATTGCATTAGCACTGGGCGCTGGTTTCGATATCGTATTCGAAACTGAAATGGGCATTCCAAACCTAAACCCAGTTTACTGGTGGGGTTCGACTTCTGAAGGTTGGATGCTTGGCTTGCCAAACGTTGAACACTTCATCGCTTCTCTACCATTTGCAATCTTAGCGGTAGCGATGTGGTCACCTGACTTCCTAGGTCACCGTATCTTCCAAGAACTAAACTACCCTAAAAAGTCTGAAAAAGTTCTGATGGACGTTGATGACACAATGACTATGTGTTCTGTGCGTCAAATGGTAGGTACAGCGGTTGGTGGTGGTAACATCACTTCTTCTTGGGGTACTTACATGATCCCAGCAGCAATCGCGAAACGTCCAATTCCTGGCGGCGCAATCTTGCTTGGTTCTCTATGTATTATTGTTGCGATTCTTGGTTTCCCAATGGACGTTGCAGTATGGCCACCAGTGATGCGTGTTGCGCTACTTGTAGGTGTATCTCTACCTCTACTTGAAGCAGGTATGCAAATGGTTAAGGATTCTAAAGATTCTCAAGCAGCTGGTATCTGTATCTTCGGTTCAGCGGTTGTTAACCCAGTTCTAGCATGGGCATTAACTATGCTTCTAGATAACAACGGTCTAATTGGTGACAAAGAGCGTGCTAAGCGTCTATCATTTGTCGACAAGATTGTTATCCCAGTTGGTGTTTTAGTTATCTGTCTAGTAGCAATGCTTGCAGTTGGTATGCTAGAAAGCCAATATGGCCTAAAAGCTTGGCTATAATAGTCCTTACTACACAAAAGTAGTATTCGGATTAAAAAAAAGTTTGGGTGGCAACCCCTGTCACTCAAATTTTTTCAACTTTTTTTGGCATTTATTGATTTAGTTTAAGGTTTGCAGGAATTTTTTAGCGTAGTCTTGAATTCATAGAGTAAAGACAACATATAAAAAGTAGTGACAATATATATAACCATATGACGCTTATATGCTCATATATATTGTTATTAATAAGAGTGTACTACCCTTACGAGGGGCGCTGGCTCAACAGTGTTAATGTACGTATTTTTTCTACTAAAAAGGTAGGTATGTCATGGCAGAGCAATTTGCTAAAGCTTGGGAAGATTTTGCTGCAGGTGAGTGGCAAAGCGAAGTAAACGTTCGTGATTTCATTCAAAAGAACTACACGCCGTATGAAGGCGACGAGTCTTTCCTAGTTTCTGAGGGTACTGAAGCAACTAACAAGCTTTGGTCTTCGGTAATGGAAGGTATCAAACAGGAAAACGCAACTAAAGCACCTGTAGATTTCGATACTTCTGTTATCTCTACCATTACTGCTCACGATGCAGGTTACATTGAGAAAGATCTTGAGACTATCGTTGGTCTACAAACTGAGAAGCCACTAAAACGTGCAATCATCCCTAACGGTGGTGTACGTATGGTTGAAGGTTCTTGTAAAGCATACGGCGAAACTCTTGACCCAATGGTTTCAAAAATCTACTCAGAATACCGTAAAACACACAATGCTGGCGTTTTCGATATCTACACTCCTGATATCCTAAAATGTCGTAAGTCTGGTGTTCTGACTGGTCTTCCTGATGCTTACGGCCGTGGTCGTATCATCGGTGATTACCGTCGTGTTGCACTTTACGGTATTGATTTCCTAATGAAAGACAAGCAAGCTCAATTTGCTTCTCTTCAAGAGCAATTCGAAAACGGTGAAAACCTAGCAGAAACAATGCAACTGCGTGAAGAGATCTCTGAGCAACATCGTGCTCTAGGTCAAATCAAGCAAATGGCTGAGAAATACGGTTTCGATATCTCTGAGCCTGCTCAAACTGCTCAAGAAGCTATCCAGTGGACTTACTTCGGCTACCTAGCTGCTGTTAAATCTCAAAACGGTGCTGCAATGTCTCTAGGTCGTACTTCGACTTTCCTAGACATCTACATCGAGCGTGATATCGCTGCTGGCAAGATCACTGAAGAACAAGCACAAGAAATGATCGACCACTTCGTAATGAAGCTGCGTATGGTTCGTTTCCTACGTACTCCTGAGTACGATGAGCTGTTCTCTGGAGACCCAATCTGGGCAACAGAATCTATGGGCGGTATGGGTATCGACGGTCGTACGCTAGTAACGCGTTCGAACTTCCGTTTCCTAAACTCTCTATACACTATGGGTCCTTCTCCAGAGCCAAACATCACTGTTCTTTGGTCTGAGCAACTACCTGACGGCTTCAAACGTTTCTGTGCGAAGGTATCTATCGATACTTCTTCTATCCAGTACGAAAATGATGACCTAATGCGTCCTGACCTTGGTTCTGATGATTACGCAATCGCTTGTTGTGTATCACCAATGATCGTTGGTAAGCAAATGCAGTTCTTCGGCGCTCGTGCTAACCTTGCAAAAACTATGCTTTACGCAATCAACGGCGGCGTTGATGAGAAGCTTAAAATGCAAGTTGGTCCAGTTGGCGACAAGATCACTGACGAAGTACTTAACTACGATGACGTAATGGGTCGCCTAGACACATTCATGGATTGGCTAGCTAAGCAATACGTGACTGCACTAAACAGCATTCACTACATGCACGACAAGTACAGCTACGAAGCGTCTCTAATGGCTCTTCATGACCGTGACGTTCGTCGTACAATGGCTTGTGGTATTGCTGGTCTATCTGTTGCAGCTGACTCACTGTCTGCAATCAAGTTCGCGACTGTTAAACCAATCCGCGACGAAGATGGCATTGCAACTGACTTCGAAATCGAAGGCGATTACCCTAAATACGGTAACAACGACTCTCGTGTAGATGATATCGCTTGTGAACTAGTTTCTACGTTCATGAACAAGATCCGTAAGCTTAAGACTTACCGTAACTCTATTCCTACACAGTCAGTTCTTACTATCACGTCTAACGTGGTTTACGGTAAGAAAACAGGTAACACTCCAGACGGTCGTCGTGCTGGCGCTCCTTTCGCTCCTGGTGCAAACCCAATGCACGGTCGTGATGAGAAAGGTGCTGTAGCTTCACTAACGTCTGTAGGTAAACTACCGTTTGCTGACGCACAAGATGGTATCTCTTACACGTTCTCTATCGTGCCAAACGCACTAGGTAAAGAACAAGACAGCCAACGTGCTAACCTTGCAGGCCTAATGGATGGTTACTTCCACCACGAAGCTGGCATTGAAGGTGGTCAACACCTTAACGTGAACGTTCTTAACCGTGAAACTCTAGAAGACGCAGTTAAGCACCCTGAGAAATACCCTCAGCTAACGATTCGTGTTTCTGGTTACGCTGTACGCTTTAACTCTCTGACTACAGAGCAGCAAGCTGACGTAATCGCACGTACATTTACTGAGTCTCTATAAGCTTCGCTTAAACTGATTATTCAGTAATATTAATTAGCCTCGCCAATGTGCGGGGCTTTTTTATATCTGGCATAAATCGTATTGATTTAACCAGCCTCTCAAAGTGTTAGATTGAGCAGAAAAGCCCCCTTCCATTCACTTTTTTTCTACAAATCCACTCAAACTACGATACTATTTCTGTTCATCATTTTAGAGTAACCGCTACATGAAATACCTTCGTTATTTACCACTGATTCTCCTCTCTTGTTCATCACTGGCATCTGAACGTTCTACGTTAACTTTTGCGTTAGACAACGATGGTATCTTTGGTGTCGACCAAGACTATACCAACGGCTTATTTCTGGGTTACACATCGTCAAGTATTACGCCATACCATTGGGCGAAACCATTGAGTCTTTCCTATTGGGGCGCAAGCTCTTTAGATAAGTGGGAAATCACCATTGGCCATAAGATGTACACGCCTTCTGACATTGAATTAGAAAAACCATCAGCCAATGATCGTCCATACGCAGGTTACCTACATACAGAATTCAACTACATCAGCTTGAACCCACAACAAGCCCAGCGTTTTAACATCACGTTTGGTACTACAGGCGAGCGAGCACTTTCCGAAGACGCTCAAAAACTGGTTCACTCAATCACTAAATCAGACGAACCTATGGGTTGGAAGTATCAAGTTGATGATGAGTACGCAGGTAGCCTTGGTTACTTAAGTCATTTCAACCTAATGCGTAATCAAGCATTAGCGAATACTGACTTCGAGATATCTAACGTATCAGAGATCAACGTTGGTAATTTTAGAAGCGACATTTCTACTGGATTTATGTTCCGTTGGGGTACTGACTTGGGCGGCAACTTTGGCGCAGCGAACATCAGCACAGAAAACCCATTCAAAGCAGGCATGATAGGTGCTTCAAATACAGGTTGGTTTACTTACGCAGGTCTTGAAGGGCGTTACCGATTTAATGACCTGACTATCGAAGGGGATCGCTCCGGTGTTAATGATTACGCAAAGAAAAAAGACCAAGATCCTGCGATCTACGATGTCACTTTAGAGAACATTCAAGCAACAGCTGTACTTGGTATTGCTTGGTATAACCAATACGTTGGTGCATCTTTCGCACTCACGGCAAAAACACCCGATTATCAAGAAGCAACAAAGTCAGTATACGGTACTGGTGGCATCACTATGTTTGCTTTCTTCTAGCCATAGAAAAGGCTTTCATCGCCTACTTTTCAAGTTAAATAAAGGCAATCATCTTCACAGGTGATTGCCTTTATTTTTAAAGACCTAGTTACCATTTGACCCTATTTTATGTGCCGCTTTTGTAATAAAATAAACGGTATAAATTCCTATACGAGAATAGCTCATGTCTACAACTGGTCGCATTCACTCATTCGAATCTTGTGGTACTGTCGATGGCCCTGGTATCCGCTTTATTGTGTTTCTTCAAGGCTGCTTAATGCGTTGTATGTACTGCCATAATCGCGATACATGGGATCTTCATGACGGAAAGGAAGTAACGGTCGAAGAAATCATCAACGAAGCAAAATCTTATCGTCATTTCATGAAAGCATCAGGCGGTGGTATCACCTGTTCTGGTGGTGAAGCGATGCTACAACCTGAGTTTGTTCGTGATTTTTTCCGCGCGGCGCAAGCAGAAGGCATCCACACTTGTCTTGATACTAATGGCTATATTCGTAAACACACTGAAGTGATCGATGAAGTACTAGAAGCCTCAGATCTGGTCATGCTGGATCTTAAACATATGCGAGATGAAATTCACCACGATTTCATTGGTGTATCCAATAGACGTACTCTGGATTTTGCACGCTACCTACACAAAATAGGTAAGAAGACGTGGATTCGTTATGTGATTGTGCCTGGCTACACAGATACACCTGAAGATGCTCACCTTTTAGGTGAATTCATCAAAGACATGGATAATATCGAGAAAGTAGAACTGCTTCCGTATCACAAGCTTGGTGCTCATAAGTGGGAAGCATTGGGTCACGACTACCCTCTTGAAGGTACAAATCCGCCAAGTAAAGAAAAAATGGATGAGATTGTGGCTATCCTTAACCAATACCATTCAAACGTAAAATACTAATCTAGACTTACGTTCATAGTGATTTCAAACGCCTTAATTTCGATTGAGGCGTTTTATTTTTTGGTTAAAACAATCCTTTCACTTTTCTTTACAACTTTTGTTTATCAATTCAAAAAATCATATTAAATCCGTGTTGAGATCATGTTTCCACTCGTAGGAATGCTGTTACTCTTACTGCAACAAAAGAATATAACATTTAGTTTTTTAGTGAGGTTCCTCCCATGGAAATGACCAATGCTCAGCGTCTAATTCTATCAAATCAATACTATCTAATGTCTCAAATGGATCCTGAGAACTCAGCTAAATACCAGCGTCTACAAACGATTGTAGAACGTGGTTACGAACTCCAAATGCGTGAGCTTAACAAAGAATTTGGTTGTTTAACTGAAGCAGAATGTCGCGAAATTATCGACATTATGGAAATGTACCATGCCATGCAAGAGTCGAATAAAATGCTTGCAGATCAAGAGCGTGCGGAAGTCGACCAACGTCGTCTACAATTCCTAGGTTTCGATATCGCTTCTGAAGCACAAATCGTACATTACGTGCGTTTCCTTGTTGACTCTGAAGGGCTTTACCCTCAATTTGACAAAGCAGATCACCACTTCAATAGTCAAATGCCAATGTTAGAAAAGTACCGTCGCATGCTAACAACGTGGCGTAACTGCCCTCGTCAATACCACCTATGTGCGACAGAGCTATCTCAAATTTTTAGTGCTTAGTGCATTAGAAGATTAGCTTTAACTGGGCTTATAAAATTTCAAGAGAAGGGTTACTCATCATGAGTAACCCTTTTTTATTCGAATCGTTAAACTGGAAAACGGAAACAACAGCAAAAACACAGTAATCATCTAAAGTGTCGGTTTACCCTAGCGAATACCGTTGGATCAATAACGACTATTTTGAACAACCATCCCTCACATTCTATGCTTTCTTTGCTTAGTGATTTTCTAATAACTAAGTACAACCTACCGCATGAAATACTTTCCGTTCTATAAGACTCAGTGATACACCTAATATACATAAATCCAGTGTGAGTATTATTAAGTGACCTAAAATCACAAAACAAACGGTTAGATCCACTCGAATTCAAAATAATTCGATTCCACGCGCCTCAAGTTGCCTATTGCGCTCGCTAGGTTTTTCACACGCAAAATTGTAAATAAATACATAATTGTTAAGCAAAATTGTCGAAGCGGGTCTAACCTTAAAATGTAGGGAGAGCCTATTTTTCAATCTCTCGTCAGTTTTGACTGGTTAACAAGGGGAATGTGACTATGAGTATTTTTGACCACTATCAATCACGTTATGAAGCAGCCAAGGAAGAAGAGCTGACATTGCAAGAGTTCTTAGGGCTGTGTAAAGACGATAAAAGTGCTTACGCAAATGCTGCCGAGCGCTTATTACTCGCCATTGGCGAACCGGAGGTTATTGACACTGCTCAAGACCCTCAACTAAGTCGTATTTTCTCGAACCGTGTCATCTCACGCTACAGTGAATTTAAAGATTTCTACGGCATGGAAGACGCGATTGAACAGATTGTTTCTTATCTAAAACATGCAGCACAAGGTTTAGAAGAACGTAAGCAAATCCTTTATCTACTTGGCCCTGTAGGCGGTGGTAAATCTTCCCTTGCTGAAAAACTCAAAGCCCTGATGCAAAAGCTACCAATTTATGTATTGTCTGCTGATGGTGAGCGAAGCCCAGTGAACGATCACCCCTTCTGTCTGTTCGATGTCAACGAAGACGGCGACTTACTGAAGAACGAATATGGTATTGAGAAACGCTACCTTCGCTCGATTATGTCACCTTGGGCAGCGAAACGCCTCCATGACTTCGGTGGTGACATCTCCAAATTCAAAGTCATCAAACTGCGCCCTTCTATTCTCGATCAAGTCGCGATCGCGAAAACAGAGCCAGGTGATGAAAACAACCAAGATATTTCATCTCTGGTAGGCAAAGTTGATATTCGCAAGCTTGAGCACTTCTCTCAAGATGACCCTGATGCCTACAGCTACTCTGGTGCGCTATGTAAAGCAAACCAAGGTGTTATGGAGTTCGTAGAGATGTTCAAGGCACCAATCAAGGTATTGCACCCTCTACTAACAGCGACTCAAGAAGGCAACTTCAACGGTACCGAAGGGCTTTCTGCACTGCCATTTGACGGTATGATTCTGGCTCACTCAAACGAATCCGAGTGGCAGACCTTCCGTAACAACAAGAACAACGAAGCCTTCCTCGACCGTGTGTACATTGTAAAAGTCCCTTACTGTCTGCGCGTCTCTGAAGAAGTCAAGATCTACAAGAAGCTGCTTGAACACAGTGAGCTATCCAAAGCCCCTTGTTCACCAAGCACACTCGATCTGCTATCGCAATTCAGCATCCTATCGAGACTGAAAGAACCTGAAAACTCTTCTCTGTTCTCAAAAATGCGGGTTTACGATGGTGAGACTCTAAAAGACACAGATCCAAAAGCGAAGAGCTACCAAGAGTACCGAGACTACGCAGGCGTTGACGAAGGTATGTCTGGGCTATCGACACGTTTCGCCTTTAAGATCCTGTCTCGCGTGTTTAACTTCGACCAAGCCGAAGTGGCCGCCAACCCAGTGCACCTGTTCTACGTTATTGAGCAGCAAATCGAACGTGAGCAGTTCCCTCAAGAAACCGCCGAGAAGTATCTAGAGTTCTTGAAAGGATACCTAGTACCACGCTACGTAGAGTTCATCGGTAAAGAGATTCAAACCGCTTACCTAGAGTCTTACTCTGAGTACGGTCAAAATATCTTCGACCGCTACGTGACTTACGCTGACTTCTGGATTCAAGACCAAGAGTACCGCGATCCAGAAACAGGCCAGCTATTTGACCGCGCTTCTCTGAATGGTGAACTTGAGAAAATAGAGAAAACAGCCGGTATCAGTAACCCTAAAGACTTCCGAAATGAGATTGTGAACTTTGTGCTTCGTGCCAAAGCCAACAATAACGGTCAAAACCCTGTGTGGACGAGCTACGAGAAACTGCGCACTGTGATTGAGAAGAAAATGTTCTCTAACACAGAAGAGCTACTTCCTGTTATCTCATTCAACGCTAAGACCTCAACGGATGATCAGAAAAAACACGACGACTTCGTTGCTCGTATGATGGAAAAAGGCTACACCGAGAAACAAGTTAGACTGCTATCTGAGTGGTATCTAAGAGTTCGTAAATCCTCATAAACCAAACTGTATTGAGCTGCTCACGTGAGCAGCTCGTACAAAGCAATAACTCTTATATCCTAATAACTCTTATACCCGAATAAAAAGTAGGATCGTGACATCAGCTGAGAGGGAGTTCTTATGGCACAATTTATCGATCGGAGGCTCAATGGCAAGAATAAGAGTGCTGTAAATAGACAGCGCTTCTTAAGACGCCATAAAGAGCAAATCAAAGAATCTGTGGCCGATGCAGTTAACCGACGCTCAATCACCAATACTGAAACCGGTGAAGACGTCACTATTCCTCATAAAGACATCAAAGAACCAAGCTTTCACCAAGGTCAAGGCGGCGTAAGAGAACGAGTTCACCCAGGTAATGACCAGTTCATCACGGGCGATAAAATTGAACGCCCTAAAGGTGGCGGTCAAGGTGGTGGCGCAGGCCAAGGTGATGCTAGCCCTGATGGTGAAGGCCAAGATGAATTCACCTTCCAAATTTCAAAAGATGAGTATCTTGATATTCTCTTTGAAGATTTAGCTCTTCCTAATCTAGAGAAGAATCAGGTCAACAAAATCACCGAATGGAAAACACACCGCTCTGGTTATCAAAGCGCGGGGATTCCATCTAACATCGCTATCGTTCGTTCACTGCAGCAATCTCTGGCTCGTAGAACCGCGATGACAGCAGGTAAAAAGCGCGAGCTTAACCTACTGATGGAGCAGCTTGACCAAGTTAAAATGACGGAACCTGCACAACCCTTTGAAGAAACACGTCTAAAAGAAGAGATCGCCGAACTGCGTAAACGAATTGAGAGCGTGCCATTCATTGACACCTTCGATTTACGTTACAAAAACTACGAGAAGCGCCCTATTCCATCTAGCCAAGCCGTTATGTTCTGTCTAATGGATGTGTCTGGCTCAATGGATCAAGCAACCAAAGACATCGCTAAGCGCTTTTATGTGTTGCTCTACCTGTTCTTGAACCGTACTTATGAAAACGTCGATGTCGTATTTATTCGCCACCATACTCAAGCTAAAGAAGTCGACGAACATGAGTTTTTCTACTCACAAGAAACTGGCGGCACCATCGTTTCTAGTGCACTGAAACTAATGAAAGAAATTGTCGCAGACCGTTATCCTGCTAATGAGTGGAATATCTACGCAGCACAAGCTTCTGATGGTGATAACTGGGCTGATGACTCCCCTCGCTGTAAAGAATTGCTGGTCAATACGCTATTGCCGACTTGCCAATATTACTCTTACATCGAGATTACGCGCCGTTCACACCAAACGCTTTGGCACGAATACGAAAAACTCGAGAGTAGCTTTGACAACTTCGCCATGAAAAACATTAAAACAGTGGATGATATCTTTCCTGTGTTTAGAGAACTGTTCCAGAAAGAGACAGCGTAAGGGGGCTTGCCATGACAGCGAAATCAAACGTTGCAGAAAAATCAAACATTGCCGATAGAGACAAAGCGACACAGAAGAGAAACGACAAGATGCTGCCTGATGGTCCAGATTGGACGTTCAACCTCTTAGAGCAATATCACGTAGAAATTAAGCGTGTGGCGCAACATTACCGTTTAGACACTTACCCAAACCAGATTGAAGTGATTACTTCAGAGCAGATGATGGATGCTTACTCCAGTATTGGTATGCCTATCAACTATAACCACTGGTCATTTGGTAAGAAATTCATTCAAACCGAGCAAAACTACAAACACGGCCAAATGGGCTTAGCGTACGAAATCGTGATCAACTCAGATCCGTGTATCGCTTACTTAATGGAAGAGAACACGGTCACCATGCAAGCGTTAGTAATGGCGCACGCTTGTTACGGCCATAACTCTTTCTTTAAGGGCAACTACCTATTCCAAACTTGGACAGATGCAAGCTCGATTATCGATTACTTGCTGTTCGCTAAGAAGTACATTAGTGGTTGTGAAGAGAAATATGGTGTCGCTGAAGTCGAGCAGCTGCTTGATTCTTGCCATGCACTGATGAACTACGGCGTAGATAGATACAAACGCCCAGAGAAGATTTCCATTGCGGAAGAAACCGCAAGACAAGAGGAACGTGAAGCGTATCTACAATCTCAAGTGAACGAACTTTGGAGAACGGTTCCTCAGAACAAAAGTAAGGAAGAAGAGACCAAGATACGTTTCCCTAGTGAGCCTCAAGAAAACATTCTCTACTTCATCGAGAAGAACGCACCACTGCTTGAGCCTTGGCAGCGTGAGTGTGTTCGTATTGTTCGCAAGGTGAGTCAATACTTCTATCCTCAGAAACAAACTCAAGTGATGAACGAAGGCTGGGCAACCTTCTGGCATTACACCATTCTTAACCATCTTTACGACGAAGGCTTGGTGAGTGATAAGTTTATCTTAGAATTCCTACACAGCCACACCAGTGTGGTTGCTCAACCCGCCTACAACAGCCCTTATTTCAGTGGGATCAATCCTTATGCGCTTGGCTTTGCGATGTTTAGAGACATCCGACGCATCTGTGAAGAGCCAACCGATGAAGATAGAGAGTGGTTCCCTGAATTAGCCGGAAGTGATTGGTTAGAAGCAGTGCACTTTGCGATGCACAACTTCAAAGATGAAAGCTTCATCAGCCAATACCTTTCACCAAAGATCATTCGTGACTTTAAGCTGTTCTCGGTGCTCGACGACGACCGTAAAAATACCATCGAAGTCAGTGCAATTCACGATGACCCGGGCTATCGCTTAATTCGTGAAAAGCTTGCGGCGCAATACAATCTAAGCAACCTTGAGCCGAATATTCAGGTGTTTAATGTCGATGTTCGCGGTGACCGCTCGATGACACTGCAGTATGTGCCTCACGGCCGTATCCCGCTTGATAAAGGCTACGACGAAGTGATGAAACATCTCTATCGCTTGTGGGGTTTTGATGTAATTTTGGAAGAGCTCAAAGATACGGGTCATAGAGAGATTCTGACAACTTGTCCAAAGCGTAATGACTATGGAGCCAAGATTTAATATCAATCACAGTAAATAAGTGATTGGTATAAAACTCCGCTCCCCCTACAACATAGTGGTTAAACCCGCTCGGAAGTGGAGCAATAAAAAAGCGCATAAGTCTTATGACTTATGCGCTTTCTTTTTAAGGCTCAAACGGCTGCAAATGAACGTAAGGCACTAAACCTAGAACTAGAACTAGAACTAGAACTCAATAAGCTTAAACAATCGGCTTTTGGCCGCGTTCAATCAGCTTCATCAGCACGCTGTCTGCAGATTTACCTGCCACGCCCGCTAGTTTGTCTGAAAGCTTTTTCTTCTGTACGTAGTGAATCGCTAGAACTGTTTTGTCCTTACATGCCGCTACGACTAAATCATCAGAAGTGCTAATCTCATCCACCAGCCCAAGTTCATGCGCTTGTGTACCAAACCAGTGCTCACCCGTTGCTACTTTTTCAAGATCTAGCGCAGGTCTGTGGTCACGGATGAAATCTTTAAACAAACCATGAGTTTCCTCTAGCTCTTCTTTAAACTTCTCGCGTGCTTTATCACTGTTCTCACCAAACATAGTAAGCGTGCGTTTGTACTCACCTGCCGTTAGCTGTTCGAATTCAATGTCGTGCTTTTTAAGCAGTTTGTTGAAGTTTGGCAGTTGAGCGATAACACCAATAGAACCAACAATAGCAAACGGTGCAGATACGATTTTGTCTGCAATACATGCCATCATGTAACCGCCGCTTGCCGCCACTTTGTCTACCGAGATAGTCAGAGGCAAACCTGCCGCTTTGATACGATCAAGTTGAGAAGACGCTAAACCGTAGCCGTGAACCATGCCACCGCCAGATTCAAGTTTAAGTAATACTTCATCGCCTTCACGAGCAACAGCCAGAACCGCCGTTACCTCTTCACGTAATGAAGCCACTTCTTTCGCATCAATGCTGCCGTTAAAATCAAGAACGAATAGATGTGGTTCACGCTTACTATCAAGCTCACCCTCTTTCGCTGCTTTCTTCACTTCTTTACCGCGTGATTTTACTTTCTCTTTTTCCGCTTTCTTTTCTGCTTTATCGCGGGCTTTGATGAAAGCATCATCATGCAAATGGTGCTCTAGTTGTTCAATCGTTTGTTTGTGATGCTCAGATAGGTTCGTGATTTCCAGCTCACCTTTAATTGCGCTTGATTTTCCACCCACAGATTTAGCTATCACTAAAATTGCAATGATGGCGATTACAACGGTCGCAATCTTGGCTAAAAACAAGCCGTAGTCCAACAAAAATTCCAATGTCATATCCCCTATTGTATGAATTAGTGTATTGTAACCATCTTGTCACGATTACCAAGAATTTCTCATCATTCCTGCGGTTATCTGTGTGATTAAACATCAATGGAATGACGAACATAATAAAAGAAAGAAGGATAAGCACAGTGGATTACCCAATCTCTACAGATGCCCTCAAAGATAAAGTAATTTTGGTTACAGGTGCCGGTGCTGGCATTGGTCGCCAAGCAGCACTAAGCTTCGCTCAACATGGTGCAACTGTCATTCTGTTAGGCCGTAATGTTAAAAACCTTGAATTCATTTACGATGAAATCGAAAGTGCTGGTTACCCACAGCCTGCGATCATCCCATTGGATCTAAAAGGCGCGACAAAGCAGAACTACATTGATATGGCTGAAACCATTGAGTCACAGTTCGGTCGTTTAGACGGTCTACTTCATAACGCTGGCGTTCTCGGTACTCTGAGCCCGTTTGAGCAGATTGATGAAGAAACCTTTGATGATGTTATGCAGATCAATGTGAAGTCTGAGTTCTTGATGACTCAAGCACTACTGCCTGCACTTAAGAAAGCGGAAGCGGGTCGTATCGTATTCACCTCTTCTACCGTTGGTCACTCTGGCCGTGCATTCTGGGGCACTTACGCGATTTCTAAGTTTGCTACCGAAGGGATGATGCAGATCTTAGCGGATGAACTTGAAGACACAAACATCCGTGTTAATGCGATCAACCCAGGCGGTACTCAAACGCGCATGCGTGCAAAAGCGTACCCAGGTGAAGATGCTAACAAGCTGAAAACGCCACTGGACATTATCCCACTGTACCTACACTTAATGAATCCAAGTGTGACAGACATTAATGGCCAATGTATCGACGCTCAACCTAAGTAGTTGATATTATAACCAATCGTAAAAAGTCGCTTTAATAGCGGCTTTTTTTGTATCTAAATCAATCAACTAGCACTTACTTCCGCTAATTATCATCATTTTGCTTTGCATCTTTTTCATTGTTAAATATACTGTATAAATATACAGGTGTTTAATTATGCATGAACTCATAAAAAACTTACAAGACCGCCAGTTAATCTGGAAAGGGCTACAATCAACAACGCAAGGAAGTACTACTTCAACAGGCTATCCGCAATTGGATAAACAACTTGATGGTGGCTTTCCTACACACGGCGTTATTGAAGTTGAATCACAACAAGGGATTGGCGAACTACGCCTGCTTACCCCCTATTTAGCTCAGCAAAACTCACAGAAACTGGCCATATTCATTAACCCGCCAGGGAAGATCTGTGCCGAGTTTTTTAGCAGCCAAGGGATTGAACTCGATAACATCTTAGTAATCGAGCCTCAACGCGATCTCGATGCATTGTGGGCTGCTGAACAATGCCTCAAGAGTGGTGCTTGTCATTCTGTATTGTTATGGGGGGCCGATCTCGAAATCCACCAAACCAAACGCCTACAAGCCGCAAGTGAAACGGGCAAGTGCCTGCAATTTCACTTTAAAGCCACCAGCCATAATCAGTTATCTCTGCCCGTTTCTTTAAGCATGAAGCTCTCTTCTCACGCGCAGGGTTTAAAGGTTGAGGTGACTAAGAGAAAAGGTAGCTGGTCGTATGGCAGCTTTATTCTCGACATGACCCCAAATTGGCCGTTACTGACAGAGAAAATCATCAGCATCGATAGTTCACACCACGGTCTGTCAGGTAATACTGTATTGGCCTTTCCTATTGCGAAACAAGGTTAGCGCATGCTGTGGCTTTATTTGCACTTTCCATCTCTGCAGTTAGACACCTTATTTAACTCTAATGAATTGGGTTCGAACGAAGAATCACACGAGCAACCTCTTATCATCGTCGATGAGAAAGATCATCGTGTGCTGCAAGCTAACCAAGCCGCGTTGCAATCGGGTATCACACTCGGCATGGGGCTAGGGTCTGCAGCAGCTTTGTGTCACAACTTACACGTCCACCCTTACAGAATTGAGCTAGAAAAAAGTAAGCTCAAAGAGATTGCTCAATGGGCCTATCTAGTCACATCCGACATGGCGTTACTGCCACCCAATGGATTATTGATTAAGGCCTCTAACATGCTGTCGCTTTACGATGGGCTAGATAACTACTGGCATGAACTCAAAAGCCATTTAGAAACGCTCAATATCCAGTTCAGCTTTGCTACAGGTTATTCTCCACTTTCTGCAATCCTTTTAGGCAAACAATCCATCAACCAAGCGACGAACAATGTTGAGCAGATGAAAGCTTGGGTTAACCAACAAGCACTGAGTTCAAGCGAACTGCCTGCTAAACAAGTTGAGCGCCTGAATCGTGTTGGTATCAATGTCGTTGAAGACTTATTAAAACTGCCTTTGCAAGAAGTCGCGCGCCGCTTTGATATCGACTTGGTGAACTATGTTGGTCGTCTTAATGGGCAGTTCAAGCACCCGATTGATTTCTATCACCCACCAGAGAGTTTTCAACAATATTTGGAGCTGCTGTTTGATATTGAAAACATCCTGTTCATCGAAAAGCCTTTGCTGAAATTGTTGAATCAGCTCGAGTGTTTTTTGAGGTTACGTGACCGAGTGGCTTTCGAGTTAACGCTGACTTTGCACCTAAGGGATAAAGACGACCATCATGTCTCTTTTTATTCCGCGCAGGGCGATTACCTTGCAAGTAAATGGGTGAACCTAACGCATCTCACCTTAGAGTCACTGAAGATCACAGCCCCCGTTCAAGGACTCACTCTCTCGTTAACTCGTCATGGTGAGCCTCAAATGGCCTACCATGATCTTTTTGATGGTAATACAGGAACACTTGCTGCGTTAGATCTGCTCTCGCTGCTGCAAGCCAAGTTAGGGCAAGCTTGTATTCAAACACCGAAAATACAGCATGACCCAAGGCCAGAGAAAGCGAACCAATATTCACTGCCGACACTGGGGAATACAGAAAAAAAGAGACAAGTTTCCCAAGATGTCGCGCAACAAACTATGACAGCTTCCAACATCAGCCAACAAAGACTTCGACCGAGCATCTTACTGCCCGAGCCCAAAGCCTTAACCGAGGATGTCACCTTATCTCAAGGCCCTGAGCGCATTGTTTCTGGCTGGTGGGATGGTGAGAAAATCATTCGTGACTACTTTATTGCTCACAGTGAAAACGGCCGATGGTTATGGGTCTTTAGGACGCCAGATAAACAATGGTTTTTACACGGCTTATTTAGCTAGTCTGTAGGAAAGAAGTCAGTCAGACAATTTTTACTAACGATTTCAACGCCCCTTTTCAATCATGTTCACTCGTAATGATTAAGTGAGATTACGTTATGTCTCAGCAATACTCAGAGCTCTTCTGCCAAAGTAATTACTCCTTTCTAGAGGGAGCTTCGCACGCAGAAGAGCTTGTTTTACAGGCCGACTTTTTACGCTACAAAGCACTCGCGGTCACCGACGAGTGCTCGGTGGCAGGCATCGTTAAGGTTCACTCTGCGATCAAGCAACATAAACTGTCGCTCAAGCAAATTGTCGGGAGCCTATTTTGGTTAAATGAAGAGTGCCAAGTTGTCTTGTTATGTCCAAATAGACAAGCCTATGCCGAACTGTGCCGTATTATTACCAACGCTAGACGTCGTAGCAGCAAGGGACATTATCAGCTCTCTGAGTGGGATATCATGTCGGCTAAGCACTGCTTCATCCTGTGGTTGCCTCAACAGAAAAATGAAGACGCACATTGGGGACAGTGGCTTTCTCAGCACCACTCAGGTCGGTTATGGATTGGCTTACAACGACACCTGAAACAGACCGATCAACAGTACATTGATTACTGCGTTGTTCTGTCACAACATCACCAACTGCCTATTACAGCTTGCGGTGGCGTGTTAATGCACAATGTTAATCGCTTGCCCTTACAGCACTCACTCACCGCGATTAAATATCAAAAGTCAGTGACCGAAGTTGGCAGTCACTTACTGGCGAATGCCGAGCGCTGTTTACGAAGTATCAATAAGCTCTCTCATATCTTCAAAGCTGAGTGGTTGGAAGAGAGCAACCGAATCTCTGAGCTGTGTGAATTTGATTTAGGTAGCCTACGTTACGAATACCCAAGCGAACTTATTCCTCAAGGTGAGACACCCATGAGTTATCTGCGCATGTTGGTCGAGAAAGGAAAAAAGGCTCGCTTTCCACAAGGTGTCCCTAATGACATCCAACAGATCATAGATAAAGAGCTGGGGCTGATTGGCGAGCTCGACTACCCTTTCTTTTTTCTCACGATCCACGACATCGTGATGTTTGCTAAAAGCCAAGGCATTCTTTACCAAGGTCGAGGGTCAGCGGCTAATTCCGTGGTCTGTTATTGCTTAGAAATCACCTCTGTCGACCCAAGACAAATCTCAGTGTTGTTTGAACGCTTCATCAGTAAAGAGCGTGATGAACCGCCTGATATTGATGTCGATTTTGAACACGAACGCCGTGAAGAAGTCATCCAATATATCTATCAAAAATATGGTAGGGAACGTGCCGCGCTTGCTGCTACGGTCATTTCTTATCGCTTCAAAAGTGCGGTAAGGGATGTCGGAAAAGCTTTAGGACTACAGGAAACCCAGCTTGATTACTTCATTAAGAACACCAATCGCAGAGACAAAAGCCTAGGTTGGCAAGCTCAACTCACTCAATTGGGGCTGCAACCAGATTCTTTGAAAGGTCAGCAGTTTATCCATTTAGTAAATGAAATTATCGGCTTTCCACGTCATCTGTCTCAGCATGTGGGCGGCTTCGTGATCTCTTCTGGCCCTCTGTATGAATTGGTTCCTGTCGAAAATGCGGCGATGCACAATCGCACCATTATTCAATGGGATAAGGATGATCTTGAAACCTTAGGGTTACTAAAAGTGGATGTGCTAGCACTGGGTATGCTGTCTGCAATTCGAAAATGTTTCGACCTGATCAAGCGTATTCATGGCCGCTCGTTAACGATCGCAGAGATCACTCGCCTTAAGGATGATCCTCAGGTTTACGGCATGATTCAACGAGCAGACACGGTAGGGATATTCCAAATTGAGTCACGCGCGCAAATGAGTATGCTGCCAAGGCTTAAGCCGAAAACTTATTACGACCTAGTGATTCAAATCGCGATCGTGCGTCCAGGACCAATTCAAGGTGATATGGTGCACCCATTCTTAAAGCGTCGCGATGGTATTGAGCCAATCAGCTATCCATCTAAGGATGTTGAATCGGTACTCTCGCGCACTTTAGGAGTACCGATATTTCAAGAACAAGTGATTAAGCTCGCGATGGTTGCCGCAGGTTTCACAGGGGGTGAAGCGGATCAGCTCAGACGCGCAATGGCCGCTTGGAAGAAGAATGGCAACGTTTTTAAGTTCAAAAACAAGCTCATCGAAGGCATGCAAAAGCGTGGCTACGAAACCGAGTTTGCCGAACAGATTTTTAAACAGATATGTGGATTTGGTGAATACGGTTTCCCTGAAAGCCACTCGGCTTCCTTTGCGGTATTAGCCTATTGTTCAGCTTGGTTGAAATGCTACTACCCTGAGTGCTTCTATGCTTCTTTGTTGAATAGCCAACCCATGGGCTTTTATAGTCCATCGCAGTTGGTTCAAGATGCACAGCGACACAATGTGACGATACTTCCGGTATGTGTGAACGCTTCTCAAAACGACCACATGGTTGTCTCTCATCAGAATGGTCTAGCGATTCGATTAGGGCTGCGACAAATCAAAGGATTCAGTGAGCACGGTATCCAGAGCGTACTTGCCAATCGTCCGCATTCTGGTTATCGCCATCCTAGCCAGGTGAAACAGTTATCGATGAATAAGAAAGATATCGAGCTACTCGCATCAGCCAACGCGCTACATAATGTTTCGGGTGACCGTTTCCAGACGCGCTGGGCAATCATGGACTCCGCTTCTGATTTACCTCTGTTTAGCCAAGTCTATGACGATGTTGGGGATGGACATGACGAACATGCACTGCACAAACCCAATGAGATGCAAGATCTACTCGAAGACTTCACCAGTGTCGGAATTTCATTGAACAAACACCCAATCACTTTACTAGAAGAAGCGGGACGATTAGGTCGATTCACACACATGAAGGATTTAATACAGCAAAGACACAAATCTATGGTCACGGTTGTTGGATTAGTCACAGGAAAACAAGCTCCCGGAACCGCGGCAGGTGTTACCTTTGTTACATTAGAAGATAACACGGGCAATATTAATGTCGTGGTATGGGGAGCCACTGCACGCGCGCAGCAGCAAGCTTACCTGACAGCGAAGGCTTTAAAGGTACAAGGAGTCTTAGAGAAGGAAGGCGAAGTCGTGCATGTGATTGCGGGGAAACTTATCGATATAACTGATGAAATTGTTGGTTTGAACACCAAATCCCGAGATTTTCATTAACGAATCAAGTTGCCCTCCAAGAAACGCTAGAAACGAAAAAGGGAAGCATCCGCTTCCCTTAAATTCAAGTTGTTGAGTTATACCTCAACGTCCGCTTCCGTACAGCTGCATTAATTACAAAATCTGACGCATTCGCTCTTGAGTCACTTCAACTAAGAGGTCTGGTTGGAATTTAGAAATAAAGCGATTACACCCTACTTTCTCAACCATGGCTTCATTGAAACTACCACTTAATGAAGTATTTAGCGTAATAAACAAGTCATGCATTCGAGGATCAGTTCGAACTTCATGAGTCAGTTTATAGCCATCCATTTCTGGCATTTCAGCATCGGTGATCATCAATAATATTTCTTGATTGATGTCTTTGCCTTCATCACACCACTTCTTAAGTAAAGTCAGAGCTTCCAAGCCGTCACAACATTCGATAATGTTCAAACCAAGTTGCGACAAGGTGCCTTTGATCTGGTTGCGCGCTGTTGATGAATCATCCACGATAAGCACATTACGGCCAACCATTTCATTCGCTAACTGCTGATCTAGAACACCGTCAGAAATCGACACATCGTAATCGATGATCTCCGCTAACACCTTTTCAACATCGATGATCTCAACGATTTTGTGCTGCTCTTCTTCTTGGATATGCGTGATAGCAGTTAGGTAGTTTGCTCGACCCGTAGTCTTTGGTGGCGGTTGGATTTCTGTCCATGTCGTATTCACGATATTACGAACTTGTCCAACCAAGAAACCTTGAACGGTTCGGTTGTATTCGGTAATGATCAAGTTGTTTTCTTGAGTCTCATCACGTGATGGTGGGAAACCAATCGCACTGCGTAAGTCAATCACAGGTACAGATTCACCACGCAAAGAAGCAACACCCGTAATATGATGGTGAGAGCCTGGCAAGCGAGTGAGTACAGGCACTTTTAAGACTTCTTTAACTTTAAATACGTTAATCGCAAATAGTTGGCGACTATTTAAGCTAAATAACAAGAGTTCCAGACGGTTTTCACCGACGAGTTTAGTTCTCTGATCAACAGAATTTAAAACGCCAGACATACAACACCTTAGTGACAAATAATAACTGTGGCTACAATAGCCTAATTCGATAGGTTAAAGCAAAGCGCAAATACACAGATGCTTAAACTAAGTACAACAAATGCTGTTATACATAGTTTAAGTGCATGGAAAGGGGTCAAGGAAGGCTAAAAACGATAAAAAAAGGGTTAGCCTTCAATCACTTTCATTAACAATTGGCCGTCATATAAAGCTTGTTTAACAAGCGCAGCACCTGGCATGGTGGCTTGTTTATAGAATCGAGATTCCACCAGCTCTAAATCTTGATGGTAAACCGATAAACTCTGCTCTTCGATACACTTTTGAATCGCAGGATACAACACGCTTTTAGCCTGATTGATAACACCACCTATCAAAATTTTCTCTGGGTTGAAAAGGTTGATCACAATCGCTATCGCGGCACCTAAGTAACGACCTAACTGTTCAATCACTTCAACAGCCAGTGGATCACCATCAGCAGCAGCAGCGCAGATCTGTTCAATTGTGACATCTTCAAACGCCGTTAGTGATGATGCCTCGCCATTAGCCAGTCTTTCTTTGACTTGCTCACGGAGAGCCTGTGAACTCGCAACCGTTTCTAAACAGCCATGATTACCACAATGGCAAAGCTTGCCTTGTTTATCGATCTGAATATGACCCAGCTCACCGATGTTACCGTGGCGACCTTGCAATACTCGGCCGTCGAGAATGATCCCTGCGCCTACACCATGGTGAATCGAGAGCAAAACGGAATTATCGTTATCTTGAGAGTGACCAAACAGCTTCTCTGCTAGTGCCCACGCTCGGGTATCATTGGCAATAAAGACCGGTAGACCTGTTTCTTTGTAGATCTCAGGACCCAACGCTAAGTTTTTAACGTTGTAGTGTGGCATCTGCAACACAATTCCCTGCTCAGAATTCACAAGCCCCGGTAACGTAACCGCAATACTTGTTACCCTATCGAGTTGCTCGGCATAAGTTTGGAAAAACTCATCAATTTCATGCAGAAGACGCGCAAGTACATCGTCTTGGTCACGTTCATGAATATCAATCTTGGTATCGATAAGCACATCGCCGCCCAATTCATGGAGCGCGATCGTTAAGTATCCGCGACCAAGACGCATCGACAGAAACTGCCAACCTTCGTTATTGGTTTGCAGACCGACAGCAGGACGCCCACGAGTCGTGGCTTCTTGAACCGTCGTTTCATGAATAAGGTGAGCTTCAATGAGTTCACGGGTAATTTTAGTAATACTCGCCGGGGCCAACTCACTTTGCTTGGACAGATCGATACGAGAAATAGGACCTTTAAGGTCAATTAGTTTATATACACGACCAGCATTGACCTGTTTGATATGATCAATATGGCCCGGTTGAGCCATGTACATTTTACGCTCCAGAAATCATCAACGAGGTAATTTTTTTACTTTGCGAAGTAATTGTGAAGTCACTTGGTATATCGCCGTGACCCGTATCACGTATATACATGAATCTTTGTGTATCTAGTCAAATAGTTCGAGAAAAATTAGTACCTACATCGATAAATTGAGACTTAATTTTCTCAATGAAACATCGTTATTGAGCCCTGAATTCAATAATTAGATACAAATAAAGAAATATCCTCCTAGCTCCCAATAAATAATCAATTAATGCATATACTTAATTAAGGCGCGTTGACCTTTCGTGGTTAAACTTTGTTCGAGATAAAAGCGTTTTAATCGCGGCGAGGGAGAAGTAGCCTAGTCATTCTAAGCAAATCTCCCTCAACAAAGAGTAAAACGCTTTTTGCGGGGGCGCCCAGCCCGAACCCTTCGGGCAGCGTTTGCTGGTCATTTCTACTACGTTATCGGCTTCTCATGTAGGCTAGCTACACATCAAAGCCTCTGCCTTGTATAAATACCCAGCAACTCGCTGCAAAAATCAGCTCGAAAGATCAACACGCCCTAGTCTTTTAATAGATTACTTGGCCTCACTCTAGGAGTATTCATGACAGCCGAATTAAGAAAAACGAAAATCGTCACAACGCTAGGCCCTTCTACTGATAAAGGTAACGTGCTTGAAGAGATCATCAAAGCCGGTGCCAATGTCGTCCGTATGAACTTCTCTCACGGCACTAGCGACGACCATATACAACGTGCAGAAAATGTCCGAGCAATAGCCAAAAAACTTGGTACTCAGATCGCTATTCTCGGTGACTTACAAGGTCCCAAGATTCGAGTGTCAACATTCAAAGATGGCAAAATCCAACTTGCCGTTGGTGACCAATTTACTCTCGACAGTAGCCTTGGTTTAGGCGAAGGCAACCAACAAGCGGTCGGTCTTGATTATAAAGAATTACCTAACGACGTTTCAGCTAACGACATCCTGTTGCTCGACGATGGTCGTGTGCAGCTAAAAGTAACCGAAGTGGAGGGTTGTCGCGTTCATACCGAAGTCATCATTGGCGGCCCTCTCTCGAATAATAAAGGCATAAACAAGAAAGGCGGCGGCCTTTCCGCAGAAGCGCTGACAGAAAAAGACAAGCGCGACATCGTCACCGCCGCACAAATCAAAGTGGATTACCTCGCGGTGTCTTTCCCACGCAACGGCGAAGACATGCACTATGCTCGTCAGCTCGCACGAGAAGCTGGTTTAGAAGCTCACCTTGTAGCAAAAGTAGAGCGAGCAGAGACGGTAGCCACTGTTGAGAACATGGATGACATCATAATGGCCTCAGATGTTGTCATGGTGGCTCGTGGTGACCTCGGAGTCGAAATTGGCGACCCTGAGTTAGTCGGAGTACAAAAACAGCTTATACGCCGTGCTAGAGCGCTTAATCGAACGGTGATCACCGCAACCCAAATGATGGAATCGATGATTTCAGCGCCAATGCCAACCCGCGCCGAAGTCATGGACGTTGCCAATGCAGTACTTGATGGAACAGATGCGGTCATGCTTTCAGGTGAAACAGCTGCAGGTGATTACCCGGTCGAAACCGTAAAATCAATGGCTGAAGTATGTATTGGTGCTGAAAAGATGGCAGGTATTAACAACCAATCCAATTACCGTATTGATCGCACGTTTGTGACCGCTGAAGAAACCGTTTCGATGGCGACTATCTACTCGGCAAACCATATGGAAGGCATTAAAGGCGTAGTCACTCTCACTGAGTCAGGCCGCACTGCACTGATGATGTCTCGCCTAAGTGCTGACATGCCTATCTATGCGCTATCTCGTAACGAAGGAACACTTAATCGCTGCACCTTGTATCGAGGTGTGACACCTATCTACTTCGAGACAGAAGCCAAAGACAGTTTTGACATTGCCTTATCTACGCTCACCTGCCTAAAAGAGCAAGAGCATCTTAAGTTTGGTGATCTCGTGATCGTCACTCAAGGCGACATTATGGATGTGGCGGGGTCGACCAACTGTATGAGAATCTTGCCTGTCACCTAATGTTTGACCGTAAAGCGAAACGATTAGCATAATTTCAAAGACAAAAAAGGGTTATCGAACCAAGTTCAATAACCCTTTTTCATTTCAGTATATTCTTCGTTAATAACATCAACAATTAACGCCATTACTAGTCAACGACATGGTTACTAAAAATATAGTTACTAAAGATATAGTTAACTAACGGAATGCTAACTCATCAACTTCAAATATTATTAATCAACCTCAAGCATTACTTCTCAGCAGCAATGGAACCCAACTGTGGCATGTATGAACTGCGGGCATTTTCCGTAGAGGTATAAGTCTCTACAAATCGGTAACCCGCTTCTAACCCCAATTCGTAATCGTGCAGTAAATCTTCTTTGTTGCTCATTAATGAACTTGATTTCAGCGGTTTACTTGGGGCTATTTGCACGACAAATGCATCGTCTGGTGGAGAGTTCAAAAAATTCTGGGTCAATGAGTAAGTCTGGTAATGCACCATCAGCATATCCGCTAAACCGGAATCAAACTTATCACCAATCAAATGACTCAAACGATAGATATCATCAGCGCCGAATAACCATCGACCACCATTAAGCAGATCCAAATGTGATCTGTCGCGCTTCTGTTCTTTTGAGCTGAGGATTTGTTGTTGAAAGAAAGAGCTCCAATCGGTTTTCCACTGTTCCACTTTTTGTTGCCAATGACCTTGAACACTGTCAAAAGATTCGCGAAACCATTCCAGTTCTTCGGCTGATATCGGTTTGGGTGTTTTTAATCCCGTACTGTTAACTTGAACTTCAACCTGTTCCTCGAACGCTGGCTCAGTTCGAATTACAACAATGGAACGGGCTTGTTTACGCCATGCTTCTTGAACCGGGATACAAGCTGATACACCACCATCCACATAAGCATTGTCGCCAATAAAGATTTCATCATTGTATAAGCGAGGAATCGCACAGGTTGCAATCATCACTTTGTACCAGTCTTCACCCAATACTGGAAAGTAGTGATCTCGTAAGTCTTTAGAATCCGTGACGGCTGCATAGAAATGGCGATCGCCTAGTGTTTGTCGTCCTAAATCCAAATCAAGCTTGTATGGGTAAGCCATGATTTGTTCTAAGGCCCATTCTAATCCAAGGTTCTTTCTGTGTCGTATATAAGAAAAGAGATTGAAGAATTCAGGGGACGTTGTAAGGTCGAGAAGGAAAGAACGGCCAAGACCTTTATCACGGCACAGATAAGCACACAAATTAAGAGCACCTGCAGAGGTACCAAAAAACTCGTCGAAGGGGTCAAAATTAGAAAGAAGAAAGGCATCCAGCACTCCAGAAGTAAAAATACTTCTCTGTCCACCACCTTGAGCGACCAGTGCTGTTTTTCCAGCAATAAACTTAGCGTAATAGTCTAAGTCTATTGCTGTATCAATATTGGTTATAATCCCACTATTCATTATTCCCTGAGTATAAAAACCCAGCCTCGCAATAGATGGTATTAACTACCAATTGCAATAAAGCCAAATGAGAGAATGATTGCGTAGATAAACATTGTTATTTGTAGGGCATTTTTCAGATTATGGTCCATAGACACCTCTGGCTTATTATTAATTTGTCGAGTCTCTATTTAAGTACTATCAGGTGTGTGAAGTATCTTCAAGAATCGTCGAAATTAGTCGCACAATATTGATGTAACCATCACAATTAGTAAGTGTATGGATAAGGATATACTCATGAATAACAAAGCAAATATAATGGCACTGATTACGCTTCTCTCCGTTTCGAGCGTACATGCCTCGCCGGAGATCATCATTACTCCGATGGTGGGCTATACCGGCGGTGGCAGTGTCGAAGACCAGGACGGTAGAACCTATGATATGAAAGGGGCTGAAAACTACACCTTTGCGATTGAAACGCCATTTGAAAAAGGACGCATCGGCTTTTTCTATTCTAATCAAAGCTCTGAATTAGAAACGCTCAACCTAAGCTCCTCCATCCAATACCTGCACTTTCAAAGTAGCATTTACTACCCAGCTTCTTCTGTGTTGTCTGGTTATTTGGGATTAGGCCTTGGTGCTTCTTACGTCGATGTAGACTGGGCAAAAGATAAGTATGGGTTCTCAACCTCTATCTTTGGTGGTTTAGAGTACAAAGTTAGTGACCGATTAGCGCTAAACACACAACTACGTTGGTTAGGTACCGTTGTCGATAACGACACCTCCGGCGTTTGTAACATCCCAAGTAACGGGCAAGAGTGCATCATCCGCTTTGATACCGACTGGATGAACCAATTCCAAGCCAATGTCGGACTGAGTTTTACTTTCTAAGTATCAATGACCATAAGCATCTCATACCAATAGAACCTCGAATGATTGGATAGTTCAACTATAGAGTGTATGAATTTCAGTCATACGCTCTAGCTTTAAATAAAGTCACATAACCTAATAAATCTGAAAAAATTAGACATATAAACCAATCAGAAAACCCCAAACCAATTCATACCTCTAAAATAACCACCATTTAACATCTTAAATACCATAACCCCACAGTTATTAAACATATCTAATCTATTGCTTTAACCATGCTAACTAGGTAGGCTCATTACCACGCATCAGCTGAATATTTCAGGTTATGCAAACACACATCAAACAATTAAGAATTATCCGCTGAGTTCTCTAAACGCTAACAACATAATAATCTAAACTTTTGCTTATTAACGGAAGATACAATAAACAGTCAAGCCGTTTGCCTGTTTTAACTATCATCTCCTTACCAAGCGCAGCGTGACGAGAAGCTTCATACCTCAGGGAAGTTGTAAAGGAGTTAAATATGAAGCGAGAACAGTGGGGATCCCGAGCAGGATTTATCCTTGCCGCTGTAGGATCTGCTATTGGTTTAGGAAACATTTGGCGTTTTCCATATATGGCTTATGAAAATGGCGGCGGTGCTTTTTTCATTCCATATCTATTTGCCATGCTTACGGCTGGTATTCCATTTATGATCCTAGAGTTCAGTATGGGTCAAAAGTATCGTGGTTCTGCACCTGCAACCTTAGCGCGCATCAACTCAAAATTTGAGTGGCTTGGTTGGTTCCAAGTGTGTGTAGCGGCTGTCATCGCGGTCTACTATGTTGCCGTTATCGGTTGGGCAATATCATACTTCGGTATGTCATTTAATCAAAGCTGGGGAACAGACACTAACGCATTCTTCTTCAGTGAATATCTAGCTCTAGGTGATAACTCACCGACGAACCTAGGTAGCATCCAATGGGGCATCGCTGGCGCAATGTTACTCGCTTGGGCAATCACTTATGCAGCTATCGTGGGTGGTGTTAAAGCTGGTATCGAACGAGCTTCTAAAGTAATGATGCCAGTGTTGTTCATAATGGTGATTTTGCTTATCGGACGCATGGTTTTCCTTCCAGGTGCTCTAGATGGTGTGAACTACATGTTCGAACCTGATTTCAGCAAGATCTGGGACGTAAAAGTATGGGCTGCTGCTTATGGACAAATCTTCTTCACGTTAAGTATCGGTTTTGCGATCATGTTGGCTTACTCAAGCTATTTGCCAGAAAAATCAGATATCACGAACAACGCGTTCATGACGGTTCTTATCAACTGTGGTTTCTCAATTCTTGCGGGTATTATGATTTTCTCTGTTCTTGGCTACATGGCTCAAGAACAAGGTAAACCATTAACTGAAGTAGTATCAGCAGGCGTTGGCCTTGCGTTTGTTACGCTACCTGCTGCGATTAATTTACTTCCAGCACCGTATATTCTGGGTCCACTATTCTTCTTTGCACTTGTTGTGGCTGGTTTAAGCTCTCATATCTCAATTATGGAAGCAGTAACATCTGCAATTATGGACAAGCTGAACTGGAGCCGTAAAAAAGCAGCAAGTATTGTTATTGGCGTTGGTGTTGTGGTGTCCATGGCATTTGCAACTAACGGCGGCCTACTTCTACTAGACCTAGTCGATCACTTCGCTAACAACGTCGGCATCATGGTAGGCGGATTCATTGAAATCCTTCTAATGGCATGGCTACTAAACAAAGTTAGCGATGTACGTACTTACGTCAATGAGATTTCAGATTTCTCTATCGGCGTATGGTTTAACGTATGTTTACGCTTCGTCACTCCAGTTATGCTTGCAATCATTCTTGCAACGAAACTAAGCGCATTGTTTACAGACGGTTACGGTGGCTATGACCTGACTCTTGGCTGGGCAATGATCGCAGGATTACTAGCGATTGGCATTATCATAAATATGACAAGTAAGAAGGAAGCATAATCATGACAACGAGTGCGATTATTATGATGGTTCTTGGTCTTGGTATCACTTGGGGTGGTGCTGCAATTTGCATAAAGCGTGCAATGGATAAACAGAAATAACCTTATTTAAACCATTCAAAAATGCCAGCGACTAAGCTGGCATTTTTTTGTCTCATCACCTAGAACTTGTAGGTGATGCCCAGTGCACCACCCACTTGTAATTCAACACCTTTATACATGTCGAGCTCAGGGTGAACTTGAGCGTACGCATTCCAACCTTCGTAGAAATTCACTTTAACACCTAAAGGCAAACGTAAGCCAAAATCATCATTCCACTCAGCCCAAGCACCGGCGCCGACATACCAACTTAAAGGCGCTTCAGTTTCAAACTGACCGCGCTTAAAAATATAATCGAATGCTGCACCATCATTACCGACTGTGGCGCGATACTTCTGATCAAACTCAACCACAACACTTAGATCTTGGTCGACAGCCAAGCCAACTTCTAAGTTAGGAGCTTCAGAAGCATGAGCTAGTGAGGCTCCACTACAACACATAAGGCCAACTAGGTAACGATGTTTCATAATATTCTCAGACTGTTTTAAAAACGATAGGTTACTTAAATCATAAGTGATGTTGTCATCATTAAGTAAAAGATAAATGATACCCAAAATAGACAATTGAACATCAGCACATCGAGATGAACGATAAATGATTGAGTTAAAAAGAGTAAATGTAAGGAGGTCTTTCATATTACAGAAAACAAAAAAGGAGGCCTTTCGGCCTCCTTTCAATTTATTGAATCAGTGAATTAACCGTTGTTACGAATCCACTCATCCATGTCTGTTTTAAGGTTGTCAGACTTAGTACCGAAGATAGCTTGTACGCCACCAGCAACTACTACAACACCAGCTGCGCCTAGTTTCTTCAGTTTGTCTTGGTCAACAGCTTCTGTATCAGCTACTGCAACACGTAGACGAGTAATACAAGCGTCAAGACCAGTGATGTTCGCTTTGCCACCGAATGCAGCAACTAGCTCACCAGCAAGTTCAGAACCTGTAGCAACTACTTCTTCTTCCGATTCGTCTTCACGGCCCGGAGTTTTAAGGTCAAGTGCTTTAATCACAGTGCGGAATACGATGTAGTAAATTGCAGCGTAAGCAACACCACATACAACCATTAGACCCATCTTAGACGCATTGCCAGATAGAACTAGGAAGTCGATTAGACCGTGTGAGAAAGATGTACCGTGTACAAAACCTAGAGTGTTCGCAAGAACGTATGCTGAACCAGCTAATAGAGCGTGGATTGCGTACAGTACAGGAGCAACGAATAGGAATGAGAATTCGATTGGTTCAGTGATACCCGTTAGGAATGAAGTCAACGCAGCAGAAGCCATGATGCCCATTACTTTAGCGCGGTTTTCAGGTTTAGCTGAATGTGCAATCGCGATTGCAGCAGCAGGTAGACCGAACATCTTGAACATGTAACCACCAGCTAGCTGACCGAAGCCATTGCCCGCTGCACGAGATGCGTCATCAGCAACTAGGTAACAAGTAAGAACACCGTTTTGAGTTTCGCCAGCAGCGTTTACACAAGTACCAGCTTCGAAGAAGAACGGTACGTTCCAAACGTGGTGAAGACCAAATGGAATCAGAGAACGCTCAACGATACCGTAGATACCAAACGCCACTTGTGGGTTTTGGTGAGCAGCCCAATCAGAGAACGCAGAGATAGCGCCGCCAACTGGTGGCCATACTACAGATAGTAGGATTGCTAGACCAATCGCAGAGAAACCTGTGATGATTGGCACAGCACGCTTACCAGCGAAGAAGCCAAGGTACTCTGGTAGTTGAATACGGAAGAAACGGTTGAATGCCCAAGCAGCAACACCACCGACTAGGATACCACCTAGTACACCAGTGTCGATTTTATCAACGCCCATTACACCAGCCATTACGCCTAGTGTAGCAGTCATGATGCCGTAACCAACGATAGCAGCTAGACCAGCTACACCGTCGTTATTAGTAAAGCCAAGTGCTACGCCTACTGCGAACAGTAGTGCCATTTGACCGAATACTGAACCACCCGCTTGTTCCATTAAGTTTGAAACGATTTCTGGAATGAAAGGAAGGTCTGCTGCACCGACACCTAGCAAAATACCCGCAACTGGTAAAACTGATACTGGTAGCATCAGAGACTTACCAACTTTCTGCAGGCTAGCAAAAAGGTTCTTAAACATGTTTATGCTCCTGATAAAGATAAAATAATTATATGGGTCCTAACGGCACACCCCCGTAGCCTATATGTTAGCACCCAGTGAAAATGTAACCATGTATTGCATTATATTTTCTGCCGCTAAATATATATTGATGGGGAACTAACTTTCTAGTCACTTACGAAATTTAGTTTCAAAACACGTCTTGGATCACATGTCAAATATAGAAATGCAATGCTTTACAACTCGCTAACCAACTGAAAAACAAACAAATTATAATCACCCTCTATTATTTTACTGAGTAAATAAAATAGAGGGTAATGTTATTTTTAGTAACAAAATTACAAATGTTGTAATTCACACTCTCAAGTTCAACATATTCCGTAAACATCAAAAAAAAACGCATTTTTGGTGATCAAAAACACAAAAAGGGAGCTTTCGCTCCCTTTTGTATGTTTAGTTAGATTTCTATCGCAAAAAAAGTTTTTGGTAATTTTTGGTCGTTTGTTCAGCAACCTCTTTCATTGATACCCCTTTTAACTGGGCGATATAAGCCGCAACTTCGACTACATATGCAGGCTGATTCTCTTTGCCTCGATATGGAATCGGTGCTAAATATGGAGAATCTGTCTCGATCAATAGCCTATCGAGAGGAAGCTTCCTAACAACTTCTTTGAGTTCTGTAGCTTGTTTGAAGGTCACAATACCTGAAATTGAGATATAAAAACCTAATTCCATTGCCGCTTCAGCGAACGCTTGATCTTCAGTAAAGCAGTGAATCACACCACCACACTTCTCTGCTCCACCATCGCGTAAAATAGCCAATGTGTCTTCACGTGCGTTACGCGTGTGGATGATCAAAGGTTTATTAAGCTCAACAGCCAACTCAACGTGCTGCTTGAACCTGAGCTGTTGTAGCTCTGCAGTCTCTGGTTGGTAATGATAATCTAGGCCAGTTTCACCAATCGCCACCACTTTAGGGTTGCTCGCGTACTCACGCATTCTGTCTAAACAGAAGTCGCTCTCTACGTCGAGAGGGTGAACGCCACAAGACGCTTTAACGTTATCAAACGGCGAGATCATCTCGAGCATATTTTCAAACGAATTCAGTGTCACACCAACAGACAACAGCTGGTCTACGTTTGCTGCCTTCGCTTTGTTCACAACGTCTTCTACGCTTGTGTGTAAATCTTGATAATCCAGTTTGTCTAAATGACAGTGGGAATCTACGAACATGTTTCCTCGCAAGTGGCTATCAGCCAATTCATTATGAGTAGCTCCGTATTGAGCCCAGGGTGTTGCTTTAACTGCTCAATCAATGTGAGCAGCTTATTCGATGCTGCGTAAGCACTTTGATAAGACATAACCTCAACCAGTGCTTTCGCGCTAGGAGTGATAGCCTGATTCGACAAGCCAAAATGCAGCTTCTGTACGTCAGACAATAAGTGCCATAGCCAACCCAATTGAATCAAAGGGTCTTTGCTAAGCTCTGTCGAGAATTTTAGCATGTCAGGTTGAGTGCCCTTGATGACATTAACAAAGCCATCGAGCGCTTTGGTCGAAGCCTCTACTCCACCCTGCTCGAACATAGCCTTCGCTTTTAAAGGCGCGTTGTCATTAAGCGCTAAAATATATTGTGGGACAGCCTTACCAACTTCACCATCTAACCAAGCAGACCCCACCTCCAACTGTGGGCTTACCACATTAAATTGTTGGCAACGGCTAATGATAGTCGGCATCAAACGGTTACTGTTACGAGTAGAAAGAATGAAGATGCACTTACTTGATGGCTCTTCCAGAGTTTTCAGTAGTGCGTTGGAAGCCGATTCGTTCATTGCTTCAGCAGGGTTAAGCAAGATAACGCGCAAACCACCTAACTGAGAAGACTCTTGAGCCCAGCGGTTACTGGCACGCACTTGATCAACCGTGATCGACTTACCTTCTTTCTCTGGTGAAATCACATGAAAATCAGGATGACTGCCCGACTTCATTAATTCACAGCTGTGGCAAAACCCGCACGACTCGCTTTCATAGTTCGTACACATCAATGCGTCGGTAAGTTGGCTAATCAACGCATCAACGCCAAGCCCTTCCGGCGCATTAACAATCACAGAGTTAGGAAAACGCTCCGCATCGAGACTTTTTTTCCACTCACTCCATACCGGTGTGAGCCAAGAATACACTTCAGCCATGACTACCTACTGTTTATCGAGCCAAGCAGTTAGCGCGACTTTAATATCAGCGGCTACTTGCTCAATTTCTTGCTGCGCGTTAATCACAAGTACAGAATCATCTTGTTCTGCAATTTCTAGATAGCGCTCACGCGTACGGTCAAAAAACGAGATATCCATCTTTTCAATTCTATCTAGCTCACCACGACCTCTAGCACGCTCTAGCCCTACTCTAGGGTCTAGGTCCAAATATAGCGTTAGATCGGGTTTAAAGCCGCCTAGCGTGGTTGCTTTCAGTGATTCCATAGTAGTGCGTGCGATCTGGCGACCACCACCTTGGTATGCCTGTGAAGACATATCATGACGATCACCCAATACCCATTGACCACTGTCTAGTGCAGGCTTGATAACGTTTTCTACTAATTGAACACGTGCTGCGTACATCAGCAGCAACTCAGTCATGTCTTGAAGCTTCTCACCTTCGTGCTCTTCTTTAACCAATGAACGCATCTTTTCAGCTAAGACAGTACCACCCGGCTCGCGAGTATTAACAATATCTTCAACACCCGATGCTTTTAATGTCTCAACGATGGCATTGATCGCTGTACTTTTGCCAGCGCCTTCAAGGCCTTCAACCACGATAAATTTCGACTGATTCATAATTCTTTCTTTATTTGTTTTTTCTTAATTGCTTTAAATAAGCTCGTACTGCACGGTTATGCTCAGTCAAACTCTTTGAAAATACGTGACCACCCGTTCCACTCGCAACAAAATACAGGTAGTTGCTCTTCTCTGGATTCAGAGCCGCGTTGATCGACGCTTTACCCGCCATTGCAATCGGCGTCGGTGGTAAACCACTCATTGTATAGGTGTTGTACGGCGTTGGTGTGCGTAGATCTTTCTTACGAATATTGCCTTTGTAGCTATCGCCCATACCATAGATAACCGTTGGGTCAGTTTGCAGACGCATACGCTTGTTCAAGCGGTTAACGAACACAGAAGACACACGTTCACGCTCTGACGCTACTGCAGTCTCTTTCTCGATGATAGACGCAAGAATTAGCGCTTCATATGGCGATTTAAGAGGCAGTTTATCGGCTCTATTTTCCCACTCATCATTGACCACGTTCATCAGATCTCGGTGGGCACGTTTCAACAAATCTAAATCGGTTGTGCCGTAGGTATAGTGGTATGTTTCAGCTAAGAAAAGACCTTCTAGCTTTTCATTTTCGATACCAAGCTTTTGTGCGATCTCTTTTTCAGAGACATCATTCAACGTCTGCTGAATGAATTCGTTCTCTTTTAGCTGAACAAGCCACTCGTCAAAACGACTGCCTTCTACGAAGGTAATGGTAAATTGGTGCTCCTTCCCTTCTACAAGCACTTGTAGCGCCTGCTCTAGGGTTAAACCGGGTTCAAGCAGGAATGTACCCGCTTTTACGTCTACAAGCTCAGGATGTAACTTACGGATTAATTTCTCGTAAGGAGAAGCCTCAAAAAGCCCCTCGTTAATCAACTGTGCTAGAACACGGTTAAAGCTGCTACCTGAAGCAACGGTAACCACCTGCGGTTTTTCTAATTGAATAACTTGTTTCAGGTTATCTTGCGCTTGGTTGTAAACATAAAAACCAGCAACAGCGGCTGCGATTAAGCACAAGGTAATAAAAATAAATAACTTTTTGATCACGAGTTTAGTTGTCCTTGAAGGCTACGAGTAACGGTTCCAATGTTGAATTGGGAGTCACTAATACGGGTAACGGGGGCAACCCCTAAGATGGAGTTGGTCATGAAAATCTCATCAGCTTGCATGAGTTGAGATAAGCAGTAATCACCAATTGTAACGGAAAATTCAGCTTGATTCAGCGCGGTTAACACTTGCTTACGCATAACCCCCGCGACACCACTTTGAGTGAGCTGAGGTGTGTATATCGCCTGATCTTTGCGCCAAAACAGGTTAGCCATGGTGGTTTCAATCACATTGCCCGAAATATCAAGCACCACACCATCGACTTCATTGGCCAGGTCCATTTCATCTTTCATCAAGATTTGCTCAAGGCGATTGTTGTGCTTATGCCCTGCAAGCAATGGGCTCAAACCTAAAGCTTGTTGGCAGACACCGAGTTCTACACCAGAATCTTGCCACGCAAAATAATGACTAGGGAAATCAAATGTACTGATAGTGATCGTGGGGTTAGCGATATTCTTGGTGCTATAACCTCTGCCACCAGAACCGCGACTAACATGCAGCTTTATTCCAGCTTTTTCATTATGAGGCTTGTTTGTCTCATGGCGGTTCTCTGTTTCATGAAACGCATTGTTTTGGATGTATTGAAGTGCAATATCGAGCCAAGCATTAACCACATCCCAATCAAGTTCAGAAATGCGTAACGCTTTAAGGCATTGGTCGACACGACATTGATGATCGTGAAAGTGTTGAATCTGACCACCTTGAACAAGCATGGTGGTAAAACAACCATCCCCGTACTGAAACGAACGATCCAAGATATCGACAGTTTGCTGGCTTTCTCCATCAACCCAAAACATGTTTTTCCCCATAAAAAGAAACGGCTCAATGCTAAAGCATCGAGCCGTTTAAAAACAGTTCTAATTATGACTATCTACGATGTTTGGCTCTTATATAAGATGATTAAATCTTTTTGAAGATCAAACAGCCGTTAGTACCACCGAAACCGAATGAGTTACATGCAGCATATTCCATACCGCTAACTTTACGCGCGGTGTGAGGTACTAAGTCAATATCTAAGCCTTCTTCAGGATCATCTAAATTGATTGTTGGTGGAACAATTTGATCAATTAGAGACATCGCTGTGATGATAGCTTCAGCAGAACCCGCAGCACCTAGAAGGTGGCCTGTCATTGACTTAGTAGAAGAAACCAAGACTTGCTTGCTGCCTGCTTCGCCAAGAGCACGCTTGATGCCCTTCACTTCCGCTACGTCACCTGCAGGAGTCGAAGTACCGTGTGCGTTAACATAACCGATTTGCTCACCAGTAATGCCAGCATCACGCATAGCCGCTTCCATTGCTAGTGCGCCACCAGAGCCATCTTCACTTGGAGATGTCATGTGGTAAGCGTCACCAGACATACCGAAGCCAACAAGCTCACAGTAAATCTTAGCGCCACGAGCTTTCGCATGTTCGTACTCTTCAAGAACCATCATGCCTGCACCGTCACCAAGAACGAAGCCGTCACGACCTTTGTCCCATGGACGAGAAGCTTTTTGAGGCTCGTCGTTACGAGTAGACAGTGCTTTAGCCGCACCAAAACCGCCCATACCTAGTGGTGTCGATGCTTTTTCAGCACCACCCGCTAGCATTGCGTCAGCATCGCCGTATGCAATCATACGAGCCGCGTGACCAATGTTATGTAGGCCAGTTGTACATGCAGTAGAGATCGCGATGTTTGGACCGCGTAAACCACGCATGATAGACATGTGACCCGCAATCATATTCACGATCGTCGACGGAACGAAGAACGGACTGATTTTACGAGGGCCTTTTTCAGTTAGAGCTTGGTGACCTGCTTCGATCAAACCAAGACCACCAATACCAGAACCGATAGCAACGCCAACACGAGGGGCGTTTTCTTCAGTAATAGTTAGGGCTGAATCATCTAAAGCTTGAATACCTGCTGCGACGCCGTACTGGATGAACAAGTCCATCTTACGAGCATCTTTTTTAGTCATATACTCTTCGCAGTTAAAGTCTTTAACTAGACCTGCAAAACGAGTTGAGAAATTGGTTGCATCAAAATGATCGATATTAACGATACCACTTTGACCAGCTAGCAGGGCTTTCCAAGAAGATTCTACAGTGTTGCCTACCGGCGACAACATACCCATGCCAGTGACAACTACACGACGCTTGGACACGATATTACACTCCGGGGATTGAGGTGATTTAAGATGAGGATAGATGAGTTAGATAAAACACAGGCGGTCGAGGTGACCGCCTGGGAGAGATTATTACTGAGCGCTAGTTACGTAATCGATAGCAGCTTGAACAGTAGTAATTTTCTCAGCTTCGTCATCTGGAATCTCAGTGTCGAATTCTTCTTCTAGAGCCATTACTAGCTCAACTGTGTCTAGAGAATCTGCACCTAGGTCATCAACGAAAGAAGCTTCGTTTTTAACTTCAGCTTCGTCTACACCTAGCTGTTCAACAATGATTTTCTTTACGCGTTCTTCGAGGTTGCTCATTTTTTCTTTTCCTTTACAGAGTTCGCTTTATGCGATGTTTTCCGTAGTTTATTCAATCTATTGAAAGTTGCAAGGTCAACTTTTCTGGTCAAACCACAATTTTCACGATTTTAACCGAAATTACGTATGATCTTGACTTAAATCATGCACAAATGTTGCACATAATTTACACCATGTACATACCGCCATTGACATGAAGTGTTTCACCTGTGATATAAGCTGCCGCAGGTGACGCCAAAAATACCACAGCTTCAGCGATTTCGCGAGGATCACCTAGTCGACCTGCTGGTACATTCGCCAAAGTTACTGCACGTTGGTCATCATTTAGCGCTTTAGTCATGTCAGTTTCGATGAAACCAGGTGCTACAGTGTTCACTGTAATACCACGAGACGCAACTTCACGAGCCATTGATTTAGTAAAACCAATTACGCCTGCTTTAGCAGCAGCGTAGTTAGCTTGACCAGCGTTACCCATAGTACCGACTACAGAACCAACGTTTACGATACGTCCTTGACGCTTCTTCATCATGCCACGCAATACAGCTTTAGACATGCGGAAGATAGGCGTTAGGTTAGTATCGATAATGTCATTCCATTCATCGTCTTTCATACGCATAAGTAGGTTATCACGAGTGATACCTGCGTTGTTAACCAGAATGTCAATCGCACCGAATTCATCGTTGATGGTTTTCAGTGTAGCTGCAATTGAGTCAACATCCGTTACATTAAGAGCAAGACCTTTACCGTTCTCACCTAGGTACTGACTGATTGCAGCAGCGCCGCCTTCAGACGTAGCAGTACCGATAACTTTAGCACCACGCTCAACTAAAAGTTCAGCGATTGCACGACCAATACCACGGCTTGCGCCTGTAACGAGTGCAACTTTGCCTTCTAAATTCATCATAACTTCTCTATTAAGTGTTTATTTACTTAGCAGCTTCTAGTGATGCAGTGTCATTAACCGCAGCAGCTGTCATAGTTTTTACGATTCGTTTTGTTAGACCGGTAAGAACTTTACCTGGGCCTAATTCTAGTAGCTTCTCTACGCCTTGCTCATTCATCGCTTGTACACCTTCAGTCCAACGAACTGGGCTGTACAGCTGGCGAACAAGTGCGCTTTTGATTTTTTCCGGGTCTGTTTCAGCAATAACATCAACGTTATTGATAACAGGCAGTGCCGGCGTGTTGAACTCTAGAGCTTCTAGAGCAACCGCTAGCTTGTCTGCTGCTGGCTTCATAAGAGCACAGTGAGACGGCACAGATACTGGTAAAGGAAGAGCACGTTTAGCGCCCGCTTCTTTACAAAGTGCACCAGCACGCTCTACTGCCGCTTTGTTACCCGCGATAACAACTTGACCAGGTGAATTGAAGTTAACTGGAGAAACAACTTCGTCTTGTGCCGCTTCTTCACACGCTTTAGCAATCGCCTCATCATCTAGACCGATGATTGCGTACATTGCACCAACGCCCGCAGGAACCGCTTCTTGCATCAGTTGACCACGTAGCTCAACTAGCTTGATCGCTTCTTTAAAGTCGATAACACCCGCACATACTAGTGCAGAGTATTCGCCTAGGCTGTGGCCTGCTAGGTTTGCAGGCTGCTCTAAGCCAAGCTCTTGCCATACACGCCAGATTGCAACAGACGCTGTTAATAGAGCTGGTTGAGTACGGAAAGTTTCATTTAGATTTTCTACTGGACCATCTTGAACCAATGCCCATAGATCGTAACCAAGTGCTTCTGAAGCTTCAGCAAATGTCTTTTTAACAACATCATACTGTTCGCCTAGGTCAGCAAGCATACCGATAGCTTGAGAGCCTTGGCCTGGGAATACGATAGCAAACTTGCTCATTGTAATTATCCTTTAAGCAAAGCAAAAAATTGAATAAGGCACATAAGTTATGTGCCTTGTTTGTTGATTATCGCTTAGGGTTAGAATTTAACTAACGCAGAACCCCAAGTGAAGCCGCCGCCAAATGCCTCAAGTAGAAGCGTCTGACCACGTTTAATTCGCCCGTCGCGAACAGCCTCATCAAGGGCTGTTGGTACGGTAGCTGCCGACGTATTGCCGTGCTTATCAAGGGTAATCACCACTTGATCAAGTGACATAGTCAGCTTTTTAGCCGTTGCCGAGATAATACGGTAGTTGGCTTGGTGTGGAACTAACCAATCAAGCTCTGACTTATCCATATTATTCGCCGCTAATGTGTCTTTAACCAGCTTAGAAAGCTGAGTTACCGCCACTTTGAATACTTCGTTGCCCGCCATGTGCAGCCATTTGTCTGCATCACCACCGCGCTCTGGTACTTCTAGGCTTAGAAGCTCACCGTATTTACCATCAGAGTAAATATGGGTAGACAAAATACCTGGCTCTTCGCTTGCGCCTACAACCACCGCGCCTGCTGCATCACCAAATAGGATGATAGTAGAGCGGTCAGTCGGATCACAGGTTTTTGACAGCGCATCCGCACCAATTACCAAAACATTTTTACACATGCCAGTCTTGATATGCTGGTCAGCAACAGACAGTGCATAAACAAAACCAGAACACGCTGCAGCCAAATCAAACGCAGGGCAGCCTTTAATACCAAGCTTACCTTGTACCTGACATGCCGAAGACGGGAATGTGTGGCTACTGCTGGTTGTCGCAACGATGATTAAATCAATATCTTCTTTGTCGATACCTGCCATTTCAATGGCATTCTCAGCAGCGTAAAACGCCATATCAGCAACGGTTTCGTTGTCCGCTGAAATACGACGCTCTTTAATACCTGTTCTAGCTACGATCCACTCATCGCTAGTCTCTACCATTTTCTCTAAGTCTGCGTTGGTACGCACCTGAGATGGCAAGTAGCTGCCAGTACCTAAAATTTTGCTATACATGAAGACTAATAGTGCCTCTCGAGTAAAACCGCTTCCAAACGATCGCTAATGCGACTGGGGACTTGTCGTTTGACCTCGTGTACTGCCTCACCAATCGCGTTGACGACTGCAGACACATCAGCACTTCCATGGCTTTTAATGACAATGCCGCGCAATCCTAACAAACTTGCGCCGTTATACTGGTCGGGGTTCAAGGTTTTTAATTCAGTAAATAGCTCAGAAAACAACATTCTGGCAATCCAACCCTTTATTGTTGAAGCCATCATGCGCGTTTTTAGCTTATCAATAAAGAGCTGAGCCGTACCTTCGCACGTTTTTAAGCAGACATTGCCCACAAAACCATCACATACGACGACATCAGCAGCATCTTGAAGTAATTGATTACCTTCAATATAGCCTATGAAGTTCACAGACTGAGTATTCGACAACATTTCAGCGCATCGTTTCACAAGGTCATTGCCTTTAATTTCTTCAGCGCCGATATTCAAGATAGCGACACGAGGCGCGCGGCCTAAATGTTGTTCCGCTAATGCACTGCCCATTACGGCAAACTGAAACAGTGAATCCGCGTCACTAGAAACGTTCGCTCCTAAATCAAGCATCCATGTACGGTTGCCAGAAGCGGTAGGCAAAGCTGAAACCAATGCAGGCCTATCAATACCAGGAAGAAGTTTAAGTCGGAAACGAGATAACGCCATCAGGGCGCCAGTATTACCACCACTTACACAAGCATCAGCTTGTGACTCGGCAACCAAATCGATAGCAGCACGCATAGAGCTACCCTGGCTATTACGTAGGGCCAATGAAGGTTTTTCAGAATTGGAAATAACTCGATCACAATGCTGGATACTCAAACGAGAATCAGGCATTCGACCTAATGAAGATAATTGAGATGTGATCGCGTTTCGATCACCTATTAGAATGACTTTTAGCTCTGGGAAATACGACAGTGCCTGCACGGCGGCAGGCACTGTAACACGAGGACCGAAGTCCCCGCCCATTGCATCAAGCGCAACGGTTAGATTTTGCAAAGGTCAACCTTACTTGTTGATAACCTTTTTGCCGCGGTAAAAACCTTCGGCAGTCACGTTGTGACGTAGGTGAGTTTCACCTGAAGTTGCGTCTACAGAAAGTGCAGCTGTAGTTAGCGCATCGTGTGAACGACGCATGCCACGCATTGAACGTGATTTCTTGCTCTTTTGTACGGCCATTGACCCTACTCCTATGTAAATTCTTAAAGATAATTACTAATAAGTTACTTCTTTAAGTTTTTTAAAACATCAAATGGATTCGGCTTTTTATCTTCCTCAATTTCTTCAGGAAGTTCACCAAACACCAAGTTATTTGAGTTAACGCTACATTTCGCATCGTCGTGCATTGCTATTTGTGGCAATCCAAGGATGAACTCGTCTTCAACTAATTGAATCAGGTCTAACTCACCGTACTCGTTCAGATCTACCAAATCATACTCTTCCGGTGCTTCCTCTTCACTTTTCTCGCTGTAAACAGGAGTATAAGTAAATTGGACATCGCACTCATGTGCGAAAACCTCATTACAACGTTGACACTCTAAATCGACTTCGACGTTAGCTTTACCAGAGATAACGACTAATCGTTGTTCATCAAGCCCAAATGACATTGAGACTTGCGCGTCACGTTTTACGCCTTCAGTTGCTTCGGTTAAACGCTTTAAAAGACTGACTTGAATGATACCATTCACATCGAGTCGTTTTTGAGCCGTTCTTGCCGGATCAACTGTACGCGGTATTTTTTCCTTTTGCATAGGGCGCGAATCTTATCTTCCAAATCATGTTTAGTCAAAGGAAATGGCAAAAAAAATGTACTTTCCTACCTTTCCTGTTCAGAGCATTATGAATAGCAGGATAAGTTACGTTATCCTAAACTAAATGCTTACACGAATTGTAAATTAAAATGAGAAATTACCAACTAGTTTTAGCTTCTACATCTCCATTTAGGCAAGAGATCCTTAAAAAACTACAGTTAAACTTTGTCACAGCTAAGCCTGATTGCGATGAAACGCCGTTTCCAGAAGAAACACCCCAAACGTTAGTGATGCGCCTTGCTGAAGCAAAAGCCAAATCTTGTGCTGTTGAACAACCAAGTCTAGTCATTGGCTCAGATCAAGTGTGTGTGATCAATGGAGAAATCATTGGTAAACCACACTCTCGTGAAAAAGCGATTGAGCAGTTGTCTCGTCAAAGTGGTAAGAGCATCACTTTCTATACTGGTCTTTCTGTTTGGAACAGTGAGACCAACAAAGCTGACACGCGTCTCGACACCTTCATCGTGCATTTCCGAGATTTAACCGAACAGCAGATCATTTCTTACGTTGAGAAAGAAGAGCCTTATTACTGCGCGGGCAGTTTTATGTGTGAAGGGTTAGGTATTGCGTTATTTAAACAGATGGAAGGCAAAGATCCGAACACCCTAATCGGTCTACCACTGATCGATTTAGTCGATATGTTAGGTGCCCAAGGGATGAGTGTGCTTTAACAGATACTGTCTCTTTGCTAGAGATTCCCTACTCCTTCCTTCGTCAGTCTAGGAAATGACGGAAACTAATAATAATTACAGTCCTGAGGGCTTCTAGTTATTTAGTCATTGGTAATTCAATGTGTCGTCATCCTCAAGAGCGACAAACGAGCGGATTGGGGATCTCTTGCAACAAGCACAAACAAAAAAGGTTGACGATATTCGTCAGCCTTTTCCATTTGATGCATCTGATACTCAATTCACGAAAAATCTCGTATCTCGTATCTCGTATCTCGTATCTTCTTAAAGCTTACGTAAACCAGTTAAGGCTTTCTCTAGCCTTTTTTCCATTGGCGCCGAGATATCCATCTTCTCTTCACTACCCGGGTGGGTAAATTTGATGTTAGCTGCATGTAAGAACAGACGATTAAGGCCAACTTTACCTGTGTAAGCATCAAAACGACGATCACCATAGCGATCATCCCAAGCGATTGGGTGACCAGTATACTGAGCGTGCACACGGATTTGGTGTGTACGGCCTGTAATTGGGCTAGCTTGAACTAACGTCGCCTCTTGGAATTTTTCCAAAACCTTAAAACGAGTTTCAGAAGCCTTACCATTCGGGTTAACGCGAACAATGCTGTTTACTTCATTTTTCAATAAAGGGGCATTAACCACTTTACAGCTGTTTTTCCATTCGCCCATCACTAAAGCGAAGTAGTATTTTTGAACCGTTTTTTCACGGAACTGTGCTTGAAGGTGTCTTAGCGCCGAGCGCTTCTTAGCAACAAGCAAAATGCCAGACGTATCTCTATCAATACGGTGCACTAACTCAAGAAAACGAGCATCAGGGCGAAGAGCACGCAATGCTTCAATCGCGCCAAACTTCAAGCCGCTGCCACCATGAACCGCAGTACCTGATGGTTTATTGAGAATCAGCATGTGATCATCTTCATAGATGACGCACTGTTCCAATTCCGAAACCTTATTGAGTTTCGTGCTTGGTACGTTCTCTTCCGTTTTCTCTTCAATCGTTACTGGTGGGATACGAACTAAGTCGCCAGCTTTTAGTTTGTATTCAGCCTTAATGCGTTTCTTGTTAACACGGACTTCGCCTTTACGCACGATTCGGTAAATCATGCTTTTCGGGATGTTTTTTAATTGGTTGCGTAAGAAGTTATCAATACGCTGACCAGCCATATCTTCGTCTATGTCGACAAATTGGACTTGGGTTCTAATTTCGCTCATTGGTTTATTGTATCACTGTCACTTTTGATAATTGAGATTTTCTTAGCCCTAATCTGAACTTATTTATCTATAATCCCTGCGGCTGCCCCCTAAAAGGTCATTGAAGTTCTATATTTCTTTGATTCTTCGAACAAAAAAGCACCAAGCTTCCTGCAAATTAGAATATCAATTGATAAATTATTTATAGACAGTGAGTTAGAGCTATCAAAACCCCAACAAAAACTGTTTTTTTTACCGCATTACGACAAAGCAGATTGCTGTGTTTACCGACCACTGCTATAGTTCACAGCTGCTATCAATGGATTGACTGATATTTAAACAGCTAACCATTCATAAGCAAGTAAATGAGTAGATGACTCAGATTAGACAGTGCTGCAATCGGCGTAAGACACGGTCAACTGAGTTCCTTATCGCTCTACTCACGTACACTCATGTTGAGTATTCACCGCCACATCGCGGATCATAGGCTAACTCCCTATGATGACTGACGTGCCCCAGAGCATCCCTCTCCAGCCGGGAGGCTGCACCGATAAAGCCATGGGATCTGGCACCATGAGAAACGAACTAAAGCGATAAAACCAATGATGAAAATAAGAAAAGACAATGAGAATTTCTAAATGAAAAGAATGTTAATTAACGCAACTCAAAAAGAAGAGTTGCGTGTCGCTTTGGTTGATGGCCAGCGACTGTTCGATCTAGATATCGAAAGTCCAGGTCACGAGTCAAAGAAAGCGAATATCTACAAAGGACGTATTACCCGTATTGAACCAAGCCTAGAAGCGGCATTTGTTGATTACGGCGCAGAACGTCACGGTTTCCTCCCTCTTAAAGAAATTGCCCGCGAATACTTCCCTGAAGGTTATACATACCAAGGCCGTCCTAGCATTAAAGAAGTGCTAAGAGAAGGACAAGAAGTAATCGTACAAGTTGAGAAAGAAGAACGTGGTAGCAAAGGCGCTGCACTGACAACTTTCATCTCTTTGGCAGGTAGTTACTTAGTTCTTATGCCTAATAACCCTCGTGCTGGCGGTATTTCTCGTCGTATCGAAGGTGATGAACGCACTCAACTGAAAGCAGCATTAAGCACTCTTGAGCTTCCTCAAGGCATGGGCTTAATCGTGCGCACAGCAGGTGTTGGCAAAAGTGCAGAAGAGCTAGAGTGGGACTTGAACGTTCTATTGAATCACTGGGGCGCTATCAAGCAAGCTTCTGATTCAAATGCCGCTCCTTTCCTTATTCACCAAGAGAGTAACGTTATCGTTCGTGCGATTCGTGACTATCTACGTCGTGATATTGGCGAGATTCTAATCGACAGCAATACTATTTTTGAACGTGCACAAGCGCACATTCAATTAATACGCCCAGATTTCATGAATCGCGTTAAGAAATACGATGGTGAAGTACCACTATTCAGCCATTACCAGATTGAAAGCCAGATCGAATCTGCTTTCCAACGTGAAGTTCGCCTTCCATCTGGTGGTTCTATCGTAATCGACCCAACAGAAGCTCTGACTTCTATCGATATCAACTCTGCTCGTGCAACAAAGGGCGGAGATATCGAAGAAACAGCACTTAACACTAACCTAGAAGCAGCCGATGAAATTGCACGTCAATTACGTCTACGTGACTTAGGTGGTCTTGTTGTTATCGACTTTATCGATATGACTCCGGTTCGCCACCAACGCGAAGTAGAAAGCCGTCTACGTGATGCCGTTCGTTTAGATCGTGCACGTGTTCAGATTGGTCGTATTTCTCGCTTTGGTCTCCTAGAGATGTCTCGTCAACGTTTGAGCCCATCACTAGCAGAAGCAAGCCACCACATTTGTCCTCGTTGTACAGGTACTGGTGTTGTTCGTGATAACGAATCACTAGCACTATCTGTTCTACGTCTAATCGAAGAAGAAGCTCTAAAAGACAACACTGCGCAAGTTCTTGCTGTTGTGCCTGTTCCAATCGCTTCTTACCTATTGAACGAGAAACGTCGCTCAGTAAACCACATCGAGAAGAACCAAGAAGTTAAGATCACTGTCGTTCCTAACTCTGACATGGAAACACCGCACTTTGAGGTTATCCGTGTTCGTGAAGGTGAAGAGTTCGACCTACTGTCTTACTTACTGCCTACCAAGCTAGAAGCTCTAAAAGAAGCAGAAAGCAAAGAGCCTGCAGAACAGACTATTCGTCCTAAAAAGATCGAAGAGCCAGCTCTGAAAGGCTTCGCAGCTCCTGCTCAATCAGCACCGACTCCAGCTCCAGCACCTAAAGCTGTAGAAGAGAAAAAAGCGGAATCAGCAGCGACTCAAGAAGCTGGTTTAGTTGGTCGTTTCTTCAAAGCTATCGGTAGCTTCTTATTTGGCTCTTCAACTCAAGAAGAGAAAAAAGAAGAAGAGAAGCAAGAAGAGAAACCTAAGAACAATCGCAACAACGGCAACCGTCAACGCCGTGATCGTAACGATAACCGTCGTCGTAACCAACGTGGTGACCGTGGTGAACGTAGCGAGCGTGGTGACAACCGTAACGAAAACCGCGACAACAAACGTCGTCGTAAGCCAGCTCGTGATGAGAAGCCTGAAGAGCAGAAAGAAGCAGCTCCACAGCAAAATCGTCAACATCGCAAGCCTAAGCAAGATCGTCGCAACAAGCCACGTGATGAGCAGAAGCAACGCGAAGAGCAAGCTCCTTCTAAACTAGCAGAGGAAGGTCTACAGCTGGCAGCAGAAGCTCAAGCTGATAAACCAGAAGCGCCTAAAGCTAAGCCTGAAGCGAAAGCAGCTAAGATTAAAGAGCGTCGCCAACGTCGTAAACTGAACAAGCAGGTTCGTGTTAAAGACCAACAAGCTCAAGCTGAAGACAACGCGTCAAAAGAACAAGCTGTTGCAAAGGAGCTACCTGTTTCAAAAGAACAGTCTGTCGCTCAAGAGCAAAAAGTTGCGGAACAAGTAGAAGCAACTCAAGCAAATGCTGAGCAAACTGAACAGGAAGAGCCGAAGCAACGTCGTAACCGCCGTTCTCCACGTCACCTACGTGCAAGTGGTCAACGTCGTCGTCGCGGTCGTGATCGTCGCCCTAACCCATTCCGCCTACGTAAAGGTGGTGTAGCTTCTCCAGAGATGGCTATGGGTAAAGTGATGCCTCGCTTCATTCCAAAACCTCACCATAATCAGGCAAAACCTGAAGTGGCTGAAGTTCAAGTAGTAGTTGAAACTCAAGTTGCTGTACAAGAGCAAAACGTAGCTCAAGAGACGGCACCACAAAGTAACACAGCTATGGCTGGCGGCTTTGCATGTCCTGAACTTGCGATGGGTAAAGTCATTATCCGCCGTGAAGAAGCTGAAACTATCGTTGAAACTCAGGTAACTGAAGCTCCTGCGGTAGTTGAAACTACGAAAGTTGAAACTGCGAAAGTTGAAACTCCAGTGATTGCTGAAACTGCGAAAGTTGAATCGCCTGTTGTAGCAGAAGCAGTGCAAGTAGAAGCAACACCAGTTGTTGAAGCTGAAGCACCTAAAGCTGAAAGTGTAAAAGTAGAAGAAGCTCCTGTGGTAAAAGCAGAAGCTCCTAAAGCGGCACCAAAGGCAGCTGTTGCTAAAAAACAAGCAGGTTCACCAATGACTAAAGCTCCTGGTCCTCAAGAGATCAAAGAGATTCAAGTTGTTGCGGCTCCATTCCGTACTGAGCGTTTTGTATCGAAAGGTGCAGGTAGCCAAGCAGCGTCAAATAAAGCCGGCGCAGGCATGACTAAACCTCAATACTAATGAGCTTCGCAGAGTAATCTGCAGAGAACTATCTAAGGGCGACTTATGAATAAGTCGCCCTTTTTTTTGGTTCATCGCGG
>NZ_JBFRQW010000023.1:29864-40501 GCF_041472735.1 Vibrio sp. 10N.261.46.E11 | reverse complement strand
TAACTGATCGGCATTACAGCACTTGGCTGGGTTTCAAATTTAGACAGTAATGTTACACCTTAAAATGGCGACACTAATTACTTTAATTTGTAGATGATGCCTGGATTACAGCGAACCATTTCAAAACGATCCGTTAAACCGGTTAAAGATTCAGACGCACCCAATAACAGGTAACCACCAGGATTCAGGCTATTTGCCATCTGGTTAAGAACTTTTGACTTCATATCCGGTGAGAAATAAATCAACACGTTACGACAAAAAATGATGTCGAACTTGCCTAAAAGTGCATAACTCTCCATCAAGTTCTGAGGGCGAAAGTTTACCATTCGCTTAACGTTGTCTTTCACTTTCATACGACCATCGCCAGCGTCTTCAAAGAAGGTACGGCGACGTTCAGGAGAAAGCCCTCGGCCTAAGGCAAGGTTGTCATAAGCGCCAGTGCGGCACATGTCCAACATACTTGCTGAAATGTCAGTAGCGGTAATCGATACATTTGGCAACATACCCGGCTTACGTGCTTGGGTCTCAAGTATCGTCATAGCCATTGAGTATGGTTCTTGGCCTGAAGAGCTTGCCGCAGACCAAATCTTGATAGGACGTTTATTTGCCGCTATTTCCGGTAGAAGTTTATCCGCTAGTACAGCAAATGGATAAGCATCTCGGAACCAAAGTGTCTCGTTAGTCGTCATAGCATCCACTGCCGCCACTCTCAACTCACGGTTTCGACCTGTCACTACATCTCTTAGCAAATCAGATAATGAAGCTACATTAAACTTCGTGACTAATGGGCTTAAACGACTGCGCACCAAATACTGCTTACTGTCACCTAATACAATGCCACATTGAGATTCTAAGAAACGGCTGAAATCGCGATACTCTTGATCACTTATTGTTATAGCAGTCATTAATGTCTCTTTTAGTTAGTTAACGCAGCTTTAACCGCGCCACCAAGCTCATCAGGATTGAATTTCGCAATAAAGGAGTTAGCCCCTACACGCTCAACCATGGCTTGGTTAAATACACCACTCAATGATGAGTGCAAAATTACATATAAATCTTTTAGTTCTGCGTGACGACGAATCTCAGCAGTCAGCGTGTATCCATCCATTTCTGGCATTTCGATATCTGAGATCACCAATGAAATTTGATCGTAGATACTGCCTTCCGATGCCATTTTCATTAGAGTTTCATAGGCTTCTTTACCATCTTTAACAGCAATGACCTCGAAACCAATTGATTCGATAGCACGTTGAACCTGCTTACGAGCAACCGTCGAGTCATCAGCAATCAAGATTCGGCGAACCAATTCTTTCTCTTGTTCAACTTCTGCAATTTCTTCTGCGATTCTGCTATCCATTGTTTCATCAACTGGAGAAATCTCAGCCAAGATTTTTTCAACGTCTAATATTTCCACAAGTTCATTGTCAATATTAGTAACCGCTGTTAGGTAATTATCTTTACCTGAACCATCTGGTGGCGGAAGAATAGCTTCCCAGTGCATATTAACAATTCTATCTACAGAGCTTACAAGGAATGCTTGGATAGTACGGTTAAATTCAGCAATCACGACAAAGCACTTATCGATATCTGACGTTGGGCGCCCGCCTACCGCTAGGCTCAAATCAATGACAGAAACTGTCTGACCACGAATATGAGCCACACCTTTTACGAGATGATGTAAATTTGGCATTAAAGTCAGACGAGGGCATTGTAAAACCTCTTTCACTTTAAATACATTAATACCGTAACGCTGACGCCCCATTAGGCGAAAGGTTAGTAATTCTAATCGGTTTTGACCGACGAGTTGCGTACGCTGATTCACTGAATCAAGAATACCCGTCATGAGCTCATCTCCATATCAAACTTTTTGGATAGAAAGTGTTAATCTACTGCAGGCTACGAACCACTAGAGAAATAAAATGACATATCATAAAGCAAACATATACCTTTTTTCCATAGCTATGTGTAGAACTATTTTTAAAACTGTCGCTAAGTTTATCGGCATTTTAACAATATTGTTTAGTTTTTTTGTACATGCGGCAACGCCGGAACAAATTGACATGATTCAATCAGCGGCTGAGCAACACATTCTTGATTCGGTCGAGCAACCGCGAGGCGGTGAACTTTTTGTTAATTCAGCTAATATTGACTCTAGAATCAAAGCCACAGATTGCCCTGTTCCCCTTGAGACAAGCTCCTCGACAACAACCAACACCCGTAGCAGCATTACTGTTCTAGTTCGTTGCGTTCCTGATGAATGGCGTGTGTACGTGCCGGTGCGCCTTTCAATGTCAGTACCACTTGTCACAACGACTCGTTCACTGGCAAGAGGCGAAATCATCGGTCAATACGATGTCACGACCGCGATGATTTCTCTCAACAAATTTCGTCGCCAAGGTTTTACCGCTCCACAACAAGTCGTCGGTGCTAAAGTAAAAAAGAACTTAAGGCCCGGTGATGTTGTCGAAAGAGGCGATATTTGTGTCGTATGCCGAAATGAGAAGGTTATCATACAAGCCGTAAAAGGTGGCATGACCATTACCACCAAAGGTACTGCACTTACCGATGGCTCAATGGGTGATCAAGTTAGGGTGAAAAATGATAAATCACAGCGTATAATCGAAGGAATTGTTACCAGCATGTCTGAAGTCACGGTTTACTTTTAACACTTCACTTCTAAAGTGACGGTATCGTTAGCGCTTTTTATTCTCAACTCTAACACCGAATATAACTGTCGAGGCTTTTGCTTCCTTTTCGACTAATGAGCTAAAAATTGCTAAAGTATTCGAACCTATGGTCGATATTGACTGTACAGGTTCCCATTTTGAAGAAAAAGGCTTAACTATGGCAGGTATTGATAATATTCGTTCAGGGCAAACCCTAGCGAGCACTAACCGTTCAGCAGTGCGCTCTGATTCTAGGTCTGATACATCAAGTTCGGATGTATCATCTAAATCACCAGCAAGCAAAGATGCGGTTTCATTAAGCCAACAAGGCAAGGCGATTGGTCAACTCCATCAAGAGATGGCAGCACAACCAAGCTTCGATTCCGTGAAAGTCGCAGCAATAAAAGAAGCGATCGCAAATGGTTCATACACTGTTGACCCAGAAAAGTTGGCCGACAACATGATGAAATTTGAAAACGAATTAAAAGGTCTTTAAGCAAACATTAACTTTTAAATAAAGTTATTGTCTTAAAGTACACGAGGTTATTAGTAGGTTTACATTATGGCGGTACTAGCAGATTTAGTTAATTTCCAACTTCAAAATGCCAAAGCCTTATCTGAATTATTGAGTTCAGAGAAAATCGCTATTACAAGCCGACAATCAAGTGATATTGAGCGAATAGCCAAAGAGAAAGTGGTTCTTGTTGAACAACTAAGATCAACCGATCAACGAATCGCTGCCCATACTAATATATCTGAACTGACCGAGAATCCTGAACTGGCTCAGTTAGTCTCAACCATCAAGTCCATAGTGCACGATTGCCATCAAGCTAACCTGGTAAATGGCGAAGCCTTGAATCGAGCACACCTTAGCTTCAAAAAACTCAGCAATATGATGCAGCAAAGCCACGGCAAAATTGGCATGACCTACAATGCCGGTGGTCAAACGCATACCATTTCGACACTAGGAACCAACGTTAAAGCCTAACTAGGTAAACCTTACCGCTTCATATCTGTATCTATATCTGTATCTGTATCTGTATCTGTATCTGTATCTGTATCTGTATCTGTATCTGTACCCCAGCCTACTCCTCTCATTACACCTTTCAAGACTCCTACTCGGTCAGCGAATGTACCTGCTAATCCACAATGAATTACAAAAAAGCGGCAAGTATTTTCATACTTGCCGCTTTTTCATTCATAACACTTATTGGTTACCGACACGCCATCTGGAAAGCGGGTGACAACCAATTTCACTGCATTATCCTATAACTAGGCGAGCCTTCAATTAGAACAGTGTTTGCTGTCTCTTCTCAGGCACAGGCTGAACTTCGCCATAATTACGCAGTTGTTCCATTTTTCGGATATCTAACCGCAGTTCAGTCACATAACTGTCGCCAACAGGATAACTACGCACCACTTCTGCACCACGGATAACACCATCAACCGCGCCTGAAGTTCTCTCAGTACCAAGACGTTGATCTTCAAGCTCAGCACGACCGCTTACTCGCATGCCGTAAACCTGTTCAGCCAATTCTCGATAAGCATCGATCTTAGAGGCTCTCATCGCACGGATGCGTCTCTCTTCGTCGTTACGACCTTTTTGTTCACTGATACTCGCGTAGCCAACAGCCACTAAGAAATCATCAGGTCTCATGCTCTGCAATGGCTGACAGCCAACAAGCAATAAAGCGGCAACAACAAATATTAACTTCTTCATCACGAACTCCTAAGGGCGAAGAATAACAGTATGAGGCTGACTGATCGTTGGATCAGAACGAATGATAACCCCATCTTGAGTTCGGATACTGTTCAGAGTATCTAAATCACGACCAATGCGGTCGGCTGGTAAGAAGCCTTGTGCAGAAGCCACCACAATACGTGTTTGCATTCCAACCACACGAGCATTCACTAAAACACCGCCTTCTTGACGAAGCATAGTGCCCGTCAGCACGTATTGAACGTCTTGCTCTTGAGCTAAGTCTTTCCAATCACGGCTTAACGCAAAATCACCTTGGTGAGTGACTTGGATAGAACCCGTGGTTTTAAAATCAACCACTTTAAAGCCTCGACGCTGAAACTGATGAATGAAACCTTCTGATACTGAGTTACCTAACCAGCTGGTTGTGTCCATGTGCTGCAGGTCTACAAACGAGGTAATAGCAATGGGTGTTCTAGCTGAAATACTCGTATTCGACACGATCAAATCTTCGGTCATGCTTTCAACAAAAAAATCCATGGTATGACGCGGGCTGTCCATCAACATAAACGGACTGCCCGAATACTCAGACTTACCATTATAGATTGGCGAATAAGCGCATGATGTCATTAACATGACACTCATTACTACGAGCCATTTTTTCATTCTCTTATCTCCAGATAGTTTTAGTGCTTGTTGTTCCAATATGTTCTCGCCATTAATCTTTTCAATGGATTACAATGTTGGAACAATCTTTGCTATTCATTAATGGTTCAGATTATGAAAAACGCACTTAAGTCAGCTTTAAGCTTATAGATATTTGTTAAGCAATATTTATACCCAACTGGTAACGAATAGATGAAAAAAATAATTTATTACTTATTTTCAATAAGTTTACTGACAACCATCAGCTTCAGTACTCATGCCTCTTGGTATGAAGTTACCGGTACTGCAACCATCGTATCGTCAGAGGATGCGGCAAGGGTTCATGCCCTAGAAGATGCCGTCTACAAAGCCATACAGTTCTCTGGCGCTGACATCGGCAGCATTGCAAACCTCACCCCTTACCTAGATGCAAAAAAGAAAGAATTTCAATTTACCAATCATGAAGTGCGCTACATCTTGGTAGAAAATGAGAAGAAACGCAGTGGCAATATAATGGTCACAGCAAAGATTGACATCTATCCTTCGGCAAGTGCTTGCCATGAGAGCCAATATAAAAAGACGTTTTTGGTCGGTAATATTGATGTGAGCTCTCCACAACAAGCTGTGATGGGCCGAATCTATAACATTGGTGATGATTTTGGCCATGTCGTTAACCGACAACTGGCGCAAGAATCTCGCAGTTTTGTCTCTGTTGGTACAACCAATTACGACATCGACAAGCGCCGACCTGAAGTGATCAAGATGATCGCGCAAGATACGGGCGCACAATACATCATCGGCGGTGATATCACCGACTTAACCGCGACCATCGAATCTAAGCTTTTGAAAGATGACATTATCAACCGCCAATTTGCGTTAGAGATGCAAGTCTTCGATGGTAAAACAGGACATCAGGTCTACAACCGTAGCTATCGTGAAGTGGCAAAATGGCCATTTGCCAAGACCAGTGAAATCGATACCCGCAGTGCTCGTTTCTGGGCATCTACCTATGGCAGTATGATGCTTCGTGTCAGTCGTAATATTATGTTGGATTTAGAATCGGAAGTATCTTGTAAAATCACGCTTCCTGAAGTTGCTGCTGTATTTGGGAAAATGGTGACCATTGATTTAGGCCGAATACACGGCGTTCAGCAAGGTGACAAACTTCAACTCTGGCACACGGGTTCATTTATCGACCAAAGAGGCTTACCACGCAATAAGGTCTCTCAAAGCGATATCACACTGACCGTTTCTCGCGTTTATGAAAACGAGGCAGAACTTACGATCGATCAGCCAAGCCTGGCTGGAAGCATTCAAATTGGTGATGTGATGCAGAAAATCATGTAGTTAGCAGCACCATCAACTCATATTTTCTAATAAAGCCTTAGCAAAAGTACTAAGGCTTTATTTTTTTCATGAGGATTAGTTTCGGTTTCGCGGTATTTGTCGTAATCTTATTAATAACATAATCATCATTTAGCAAACTATGAGCCAGAATAATCTAATTGGTGCTACCGGTTACCGCTTTATCTCGAAAGGTAAGACCGCTTTTAAGATCCATATTCATACACCCGACGATACGGTATTACATCGTTCAGTTGGCTTTGTTCGTATGGGGGAAGAGAAAGCACTCAAGAAAACCATCAAATTAAGAGATGAGCTGGGTAGACAGCTTTGGGGCAAGTTTTGGCCAAAGGTCCTCAAAGAGCCCTATCTCATGACACGTCTGCCTCATAGTTTAGAGCCTAAAATTGTATTTAAACCTAATCCAACGCAGAGTGACCCTGAACATCGCGACGAGTGCTACATAGCGAAATGGCGTGTTTTCTCTGAGAATGGTGATTACAAATACAGAACAAAAGTATGCTCTATACGAAAACACGGCAGACTCGCAGCCTACAGCCAAACCAAACGAGCGCTGCTTGAAGCTCACAAAGATGTGATTGAGCTGCTTATCTTTATGGGACGACTAAACAGCATCGACCTGAAGTAGTATCAACCTCAGTAAAGCGAATTAGCGAAGAATCAGCTTGCCGTATTGACCAGATACAAAAACAGCCGCATTGCGGCTGTTTTGATTTATGGCTAACTATAGTGACCATTTAGCATGCTATTACATACTAAATAGACCATCTAGCTTCGGCATATCTCTGCCAGCGTCTTCAATCGACGTTTTGACTCGTTTACATAAGGGTTGCTTTGATCCCATGCGTAGCCCGCCAAAATCGAACATACCATTTGCTTTATCTTCGGGTTTGGTTCTTGATAGAAAATCACATCCTGAAGAGCCCCCGAGTACCACCCTTCAACATACGTTCTAAAAGTATTTACCCCAATCATCAATGGTTCAGCGTATTCACGATCCCAGTTGACTTTCTCGCCATTGAGTTGTTTTTCCACACACTCAACCACAAACTGAGCCGACTTCATCGCAATAGTCACTCCCGATGAAAACACAGGGTCAAGAAATTCCCCCGCATTACCCAGTAATGCATACCTATCGGTTGCAAGGTGTTTAACGTTGACAGAATAGCCACCGATTTCGCCTGCGGGATTTGGATACTCCGCATTTGCCAAAATCTCAGCCAAGCCCGACTCTTCTGTTGCCAGCTGCTTAATCGCCGCAATCTTGTCTTCTGGGTATGATTCAAAGAATTTAGGCTCCCCTACCACACCGAATGAAGAGACTCCGTTACTGAAGGGAATCAACCAGTACCATACGTCAGGGTTGGTGGGATGTACCGAGACCAAAATTTTACTGCGATCGTATTCAAGGTCATTATCTGTTGCTGAGATATGATCGTTAATATGCGTAAAAATGGCTTTGCGCGGAGGAAGACGTGATGGCTCTTCTAAATCGAGCATCTTGGGTAACACTCGACCAAAACCACTACCATCCAGGACGTACTGTGCCTCTAACTGATAACGCTCTCCACCCTGTACTTGTACATCTAATATCGTACGATCTTCAGCGAAGTTAATGCCTACCAGTTCATGTTGGTAATCAATGGTAACACCCTGCGCTTCAGCACTGTCTGCCAATACTTTATCAAACGAGCCTCTTTGAACCTGAAACGTCGTTCCCGGCCCAGAAGAGAACTTATCTTCAAAATTAAACGCCGTATAAACACCATTTTTACGAAAAGCCGCACCATCTTTAAATTGAAAGTTAGCATTAGCAACAGCTTCGCTCATGCCCGCTTGTTCGATCACTTCCATGCACGCTGGTAACAGGCTTTCACCAATAGAAAAGCGGGGGAAAAGGCTCTTTTCAATCACTCGAACATCAATGCCTTTTTTGTGAAGCAAAGACGCAGCAATAGACCCTGACGGTCCAGCTCCGATGATCACAACTTGAGTTGACAGTTTTTTCATTAATTTAAGCCATGTTTGCCATGATTATTTCGCACTAGCTTTCAGCTCAAGAAGCGTATGGCCAAGACCGATATCGTCGGTACGAGTCACCACGTCGAATCCAGCCTCTTCCACTATCTCTAAGAAGTCTTCACTGCGGTAAAAACGGCTGTTACCGTTAGCCAAGCAAGTGAAGTAAAGAGAAGTCGCGTTTAAGCTATAAGAAGCCGCATCGTATTTCTGTGCATCCCAAAACAGTTCAAGGATATAAACAGTCGCGTCTTCTGACATATGAGAGCGAACACGCTTTAATATGCTAAGAATTTCCATTGGCGAGAAGCAATCAAGGAACTGACTCATCCACCACACGTCCGCACCTGTCGGCAGCGCTTGTTGTTTATCAAGCATGTTAGCGGGGAATGGCGTCACTCGGTCTTGATGACCGTGCTGTGTTGCATTTGCCATTGCCATTTCTAGTTGCTGCGGCAAATCGACAATCGTCACCTCGACATCAGAGTCGTAGTTACAACATTGCATTGCCCACTTACCTGTATTACCGCCAATATCCACCAGCGATTTAGGCTTCTTACTGAAAACTTTCTCAAGCAACACAGGGAATGAACGATCTGAGTAGAAATGATCAAACTTAAACCAGCTCTCTTTTGCTTTTTCTGGTAATTGAGACAAACCTTGGTAAATCGTTTCCCAATCACCCAGCTCTTTCAGGCCCGCGGGTGTGCCTTCTTCTATTGCTTCGGTTAAATGCATCATCGCGGCATAACAGACATCTGCCGTGAAATCCATATTTGCGTTGGTCATGCCATCGTGCAATAGATAAAAACCTAGGTTAGCCATTTTATAATGGGGCTTATCCCAAGTAACGATATGAGCACTCAACGCCATATCAAGCAGAACTTTGACACCGTATTCGGATACACCCGTTGCTTGAGAAATGGTTTCAGCGGGTAAACCATCATTGCCCGCGTCATCTAACGCTTTCAAAATACCTAAATCACGAAGTGTACGAGCTGTATGAAAAACAATAGGAGCAAAAGACAATTTTTGCGCTTCTGTTTTTGCTTCTAATGCGTTAAATGGATCTAATTTATATTCCGACACGAAAAACCTAACTTTAAAATAATAGAGAGCTACATAGCAGCCATTTGTGCAAGCTTGCGTTTAATATCAACGTTCAAGTTATTAACCCAACGGTTGTAATTACGATGTATTTCACCATCGTCGTACTTCAAATTCTCTGATTCGACGTAAAGAATAGAGTAAAACTTATCATTATATGGAATATCAACCACAGCATGATGTGAACGGACATACAGTTCAGCACGGATTAGGCCAGGCTTGATTTCTGATACCAACCAGCCTCGGTTTTCAGCAGACTCATAAATCGCAGATTTCACCTGTTTACTTTGAAGATTCAAAGCAACTGGAGTATCCTCAATACTCATTACAGGTTGGACACGTCCACAGCCTGAAAGAACGAGTATAAATAACATTGAAACGGCTATTTTTAGTGATTTCATTTAAACTCCTCACCCGTGTTTATTTATAAGCATGCATAGTATTAGTTAGACCCAAAGTAAATCAATACTCTATGTCAAATCAATCCCAATTAATGTCGTTTAATATTGAAGAATGGTCAGCAAATTCGCCAGGCCTCTGTTCCGTTGCCGAGTGGCAAACGTGGAGCACTCATTTAGATTGGCCACCAAATGGCTCAACTGAATTTAAAGCTATCCCGCCGATGATGCGCCGCCGCATGAGCCTGCAAAGTAAGCTTGCCGTCCAAACCGCGTTAACGCTATTAAAAGACACCGCGATTGATTATCTGGTTTTTGCCAGCCGACATGGTGAGCTACACCGAACTGCCACATTGATTCAGTCGATACTCGAAGGTGACGATGCCTCGCCAATGGCGTTCTCACAGTCGGTACATAATACCGCAGCAGGCCTAACCACCATTGCCGCGAAAGCACCAATTCCACTGACATCAATCGCCGCAGGGCAAGATACTTTTCATAACGCACTGATTGAAGCTTATCTTTACCTACATCAGTATCCGTCACATCGTGTACTCGTCATTGACTTCGACCAACCTCTGCCTGATGTATATCGAGAATACAAAAATCAGCACTATGCTGACTACGCTCTAGGTTTAGTACTCACAGCAGGCAGTGACTACTCGGTTTCGAGAGCAGTAACAAGTAAACCAATCGCTAGCAGACCAATCGCTAGCAGACCAATCGTTAGCAAACCAA
>NZ_JBFRQW010000023.1:0-29123 GCF_041472735.1 Vibrio sp. 10N.261.46.E11 | reverse complement strand
CCAATCGTTAGCAAACCAATAGCTAGTAACAGCTCAGCAGCTGATTTACCGCAAGGCCTACAAACGCTACAACATATCCTATTGGGAACACAGCATTGGACTATTGCTGGTAAGCATCAAAACTGGTCCTGGGTCAATAACGCCCAAACAGGTGCACTGAAATGAGCAAAGTAGGCCAATGTTGGCGAGTATTCGCAACGGGGCTCTGCTTTACCATCTTTGGTTTGGGAGGCTTAGTCTTAAGCTTCTTAATCTTACCTTCGATCGCCCTAACGACTCGTAATGTCATTGAGAGAGAGCTCAAAGCACAACGATTAATCCGTTTCTCATTCAATGCATTCTGCCAAATAATGAAGTTCACTGGGGCTATTGACTACCGAATTGATGGCGCCGAACTGCTGCGCGAAGATCGCAACTGCATCATCGTCGCTAATCACCCAAGCTTGATTGACTACGTGTTGATCGCCTCTCAACTTCCTCAATGTGATTGTCTTGTTAAAGCGGCAATATGGGAAAACCCGTTTATGAAGAGGATTGTCAAAGCAGCGGGATACATACCCAACCAAACCCCTGACGATCTTTTAGAACGCTGTGAAGAACGCTTTTCGCGTGGCAATGTATTGTTAGTTTTCCCTGAAGGAACTCGCACAACGCCAGGAATTGAACCATCCTTACAACGTGGTGCGGCACAAATTGCCACACGAACACAAACCAACTTACGCGTGATTCATATTACAGTTTCTCCGACATTCTTAACAAAAGAGAAAAAATGGTATCAAGTTCCTGCCACTAAACCCTTTTTTCATATCGCAGTGAAAGGTAAAATAGACGTCGCACCCTTTATTGAGAATTCAAATAACTTAACTTCGGCAGCAAGGCGCCTCAATCAACACCTTGCACAGACTATTTTTCCTTCCGAAGAAAATATTTAGCTCATCAATAAAACAACTGGTGATATCAGCGTTTCGAAAATACATCACATAATGTAGAATCGCCCCCCTTGAAGTAGCATTTAGATAAAGTACTAAGTAGGCCTAAGTGGAAACATTACACAACGAACTAAAACAACTGATTATCGACGCACTGAATCTTGAAGATATGAGCATTGATGAAATTGAAACGGAAGCACCACTGTTTGGTGATGGACTTGGATTAGATTCTATCGATGCCCTTGAGCTTGGCCTTGCTATCAAGAAAAAGTACAACATTGTTATCGATGCCGACGATTCAAACACTCGCCAGCATTTTGCATCGGTTGAAAACCTAGCTAACTACATTTCATCTAAAACGAACAACTAGACAGATCTTTATGACACAAGCTAACCAACAAGAAGTATTCAACCAGGTTAAAGATGCGCTTATCGAGCTGTTTGAGCTTGATGCTGAAGATATCACTCCAGAAGCACACCTTTATCTCGACCTCGACCTCGACAGCATTGATGCCGTTGATTTGGTCGTTCACTTACAGAACGTTACAGGTAAGAAGATCAAGCCTGAAGAGTTCAAAGCAGTACGCACCGTTAATGACGTTGTCGAGTCTGTGGTTGAACTATTGAAGGACGCATAATGCGTCCTCTGCTGACTTTACTGTCGGCAATCATACTTTTCACTTATCCAATAGCGGTTTACTTTGGACTCAACAAGTTTGGCCTACAAACCGTTGGTATTGTCTTAGCCGCTATTTTTGCTGTCCGCATTTTCACCGGTGGTCAGGCTAAAATCAAAGAGCTAAAACACCTAGCTTGGATCAGCGGAAGTGCCGGAATTGTTCTGCTGGCATTAGGGTTAACCTTCAAACAGCACGGCTGGCTAACTTATTACCCCGTCATCGTTAATGTTTGTATGCTGGTTGTGTTCGCCTTGAGCCTATGGCAACCGCAAACGATTATCGAGCGGCTTGCTCGCCTCCAAGAGCCAGAACTTCCACAAAGTGGCGTTGATTACACACGAACAGTCACCAAGGTTTGGTGTCTGTTCTTTGTTATTAATGGCTCTATTGCCCTTTATACCTGCTTCCAACCTCTTGAAATATGGACCCTATACAATGGCTTACTCAGCTATCTGTTTGCAGGGTTGCTCTTTGCAGGAGAGTGGGTAGTAAGACAGCGCATTCGTCAGAGTTAAATCGTTATGACACAAACCGTCTCTTACACTTCCTTGTCTGAACTTCTCAGTCAGAACAGATCGCCTGATTCTATTGTCTGCTTTGACGACAATAGCGAGATTTCGTGGCAAACATTTAACGACGACTTATCTCAACTCGTACAGCTTTTATCTTCATCCCCTTTTCAACGAGTTGCGATTTGCACCCAAGACAGCTACCTGTTTTCAGTGGCCTTCTTAGCGTGCGCAGTCAGCAACAAACACATCATCTTACCGGGTAACTACCAACCTTTTGCGCTTGCCGAGTTGAGTGAGCATTTTGATAGCCTGTTAGTTGATGATTCTATTGGGGCCGTTGAGGTTTGTGAGGTTAGTAATGTCCAAACACTACTGGACTCAAACACCGAAGAACAAAAGCCTCTAACCGATGAGCTTACGACCATTGATTTGGCAACAATCCAATTGACCCTATTTACTTCAGGCTCAAGCGGTACACCAAAGGCCATTCATAAGACCTTAGAACATCTCGATATTGAAATCGCTCAGCTAGATAAAAACTGGGGCGCCTTGCTTAAAGACAACCAAGTCCACAGCACTGTCTCACACCAACATATCTATGGTCTGTTGTTTCGAATCTTATGGCCGCTTTGTTCTGGAGTTCCATTTTCTCGAAACAATCTTGAGTACCCAGAACAGATCTTGTCTCACGTAAATCAAAACTGTGTGCTGATCAGCAGCCCAGCTCTACTCAAACGATTAAAACACGAGTCTAAGTCTACACATCTAGCTGGTGTGTTCTCTTCTGGTGGCCCATTGCCTACCGAGTCAGCTCATCAATCACGAGATCTGTTTGGCCACTTACCTACCGAGGTGTTTGGTAGCACTGAAACCGGTGGTATAGCATTTCGCCAGCAAGAGAGCGCGCAAACGCCTTGGCAGCTGTTTGACTGTATTGAGGCTAGTCTCAATAGTGAGAGTTGCATTAAGTTATTGTCGCCGTACATCGACAAAAATAACTGGTATCAAACCGCCGATGAGTGCGAAATGGTCTCGAATAATCAATTTATATTGAAAGGCCGAACCGACCGAGTGATCAAGATAGAAGAAAAGCGAGTATCACTAGTTGAAGTAGAGAAGAGACTAGAGCAACTGCCTTGGATCAGCGAATGCGTGGTCATTCCATTTGAAGAACCTGAGCGCTTAATTTTGGCGTCCGTTTTGGTATTATCTGATGAAGGCCAAGCCGCTCTATTAACCATGAGTAAAGGTAAATTTTGGTTGATGCTGCGTACAGAGCTCAGAAAATGGTTAGAGCCAATAGCAATCCCAAGAAAGTACCGTATTGTCGATGAGATTCCCCTTAACAGCCAAGGTAAGCGATTAACATCTCACATAGAACAGCTAATAAAATCATAGAAACCGCTGATCGTATTTTACACTGAGATTATCTTTTTATATTTTTGTCAAAGAACCAATATTTGCTCAAGGATTCTAAGCACGCCCTATGGATAAAAGAAAACCAAACATCATTGCTGTAAACACGGTAGAGAATGAATCAACCCTGACACTCCATGTTAGCGCAGATATCACCGACTTTAAGGGGCACTTCAAGAGCTTCCCTATCCTTCCGGGCGTCACGCAAATCGATTGGGCACTTCACTATGCAATTGAAGAGCTGAACGTTCCTAGTTACTTTAAAGGCATGGAGGTCATCAAATTCCAAGAACCTATCCTGCCTGATGCTACAATCCAGCTATCACTCAAATGGGATGCTGACAAAGACAAGCTGAGCTTCAGTTACACCTCAAACAACGGTGAACAGACCCACTCTTCAGGCAAAATGAAGCTGGGAGAGAAAAGTGAATAGCACTCCCGTCGAGGCTGCTTCTCAACACCACACAAAAGAAAGCAGCTACAAGGCTTGCTTCCTTATCCCGTGCTTTAACCACGGCGAAACCATGCCGGCTGTGGTGTCGTCACTCCATCATTTTGAGTTACCGATCATCATCGTTGACGATGGCAGTGAACTCACAACAAAACAGTTTCTGTCTCCCCTAGCAGAGAATTCAAACGTAACCTTGGTGACGCTTGAACAGAACCAAGGTAAAGGCGGTGCCGTAAAGGCTGGCATCAAACGAGCACAGGAGCTCGGCTTTAGTCATGCCATTCAGATTGATGCTGACGGTCAACATGACCTAGACGCCCTACCCGCATTAATCGAAGCGTCACAAGCTAAGCCCCAGCGCCTGATCTCAGGTCAGCCTGTCTATGACGATAGCGTCCCGAAGGCAAGGCTCTACGGGCGCTACGCGACACATATTTGGGTGTGGATAGAAACTCTATCTCTCTCGATTAAAGACAGCATGTGTGGCTTTAGGGCGTATCCAATCGATAAGACACAAACAGTACTGAATAAATACGATGTCGGTTCGAGAATGGACTTCGATATCGAGATTCTGGTTCGCCTATACTGGGAAGGTTGCGACATTGACTTCATTGAAACCCAAGTTATCTACCCTGAAAATGGTGTCTCTCATTTCGATGCGCTGTGGGACAACGTAAAAATCAGTTGGATGCATACGCGACTGTTTTTCGGTATGCTGCCAAGAGCCCCTAAGCTGATTGCTCGTCACTTCAAATCAGATTCTGAAGATCGCCCAACGACTTCGACACAATTTTCAGAAAACCATCAGTCTCAGCAGACATCTAAGAACACTGAGCAGCTCCATTGGTCCAGAACTAAAGAGCGCGGCACAGTACTCGGCATCAAACTGTTGTTAGCAGTGTACTCACTACTGGGCAGGGGTGTATTCAACCTAATTTTGCGCGGTGTGATGCGTTACTACCATTTGACAGGCAAGCACGCGCGAAACGCTTCTGAGCAATACCTATTCCAGCTTAAGACATACGCAGAGCAACAGAATATTGAATTGCCCGTTGAATTAACCAGTTATAATCACCTGCTTTCGTTTGGGCATACGATGCTCGACAAGCTTGCGGCATGGAAAGGCGATTTCTCAGTAGAGAACCTCACTATTCATGGCCAAGACCAATTCGAAAATATGGTGGCAAACCAACAAGGTGTACTGATTTTAGGCTCACACCTAGGCAACATTGAATTGTGTCGCGCTTTAGGTCGCAGACACTCGAACATCAAAATCAATGCTTTGGTTTTTACAGAGCACGCTGAGCGTTTTAACTCTGTGATGAAAGCAGTAAACCCGCAGTCTGACTTAAACTTGATTCAAGTGACTTCAATGGGGCCTGATACGGCGATCTTGTTACAACAGAAGTTGGAGCAAGGCGAGTGGATTGTGATTGTTGGTGATAGAACTTCAACCAGTAAAGAGAGCCGCTCGGTATGGGCTGAGTTTTTAGGTAAGGAAGCTCCGTTTCCTCAAGGACCATTTATGTTGGCCTCGATTCTCAAAGCACCCGTATTTTTGCTGTTTGGTTTACGTGATGACTCACAATCTAAACCGCACTTTAATGTCTATTTTGAGCATTTTAGCGACAAAATCGAGCTGCCTAGAAAGACACGCGAACAATCTTTAAAGCAAGTCGTGCAACAATACGCAGACCGACTTCAGCACTACACACTGAAAGCACCGCTTCAGTGGTACAACTTTTTTAACTTTTGGACATTGAGCAAGCACCATGACGAAAAAAAATCCAAATAGCATCACCTTTGGTGCCGAACGCCTCACGATTGAGGATGTTGTCGCTATTTCACAAGGCGCAAAAGCCTCGATGAATTCAAGTAATGAGTTCACATCAAAGATCGACCGCGGTGTTGCTTTTTTAGAACGCCTATTGAAAGAAGAAGGCGTGATCTATGGTGTAACAACGGGCTACGGTGATTCATGTACCGTTGCGATTCCGCCAAACCTTGTTGACGAATTACCACTGCATCTAACGCGCTTTCATGGCTGTGGTTTAGGCGAAATACTGTCGCATGAGCAAGCTCGTGCCGTATTAGCGACACGCTTGTGTTCTTTATCACAAGGTGTCTCTGGTGTGACTCATGATTTACTCAACCAGATCGTAACCCTGATTAACCAAGACATCTCACCGCGTATTCCTCAAGAAGGATCAGTTGGTGCCAGTGGCGATTTAACGCCGCTATCTTATCTGGCGGCTGCACTGATTGGTGAGCGCGATGTCATCTACAAAGGCGAGGTTCGCCCTACTAGTGACGTCTACAAAGAGCTAGGCATTAGCCCTATCAAACTTAAGCCAAAAGAAGGCTTGGCATTGATGAATGGCACATCAGTGATGACAGCGCTGGCTTGTATTGCCTACAAACGTGCAGAATACCTAGCTCAGTTAACGACTAAGATCACCGCAATGGTGTCTGTGGGTATGCAAGGCAACGATTTCCACTTCGATGAAGCGCTGTTTGCAGTGAAGCCTCATCCGGGTCAACAGCAAGTTGCTGCATGGCTACGTGATGACTTACAAGCAGATCGCCCACCACGTAATAGTGATCGCCTACAAGATCGATACTCTCTGCGCTGTGCTCCACATGTTATCGGTGTGGTTCAAGACTCTCTACCTTGGCTACGTCAAATGATTGAGAACGAGCTCAACAGCGCTAACGACAACCCAATTATCGATGGCGATAATGAACGTGTACTGCACGGTGGTCACTTCTACGGGGGTCATATCGCAATGGCCATGGACACATTAAAAACAGCGGTAGCCAACCTAGCAGACCTACTTGATCGCCAAATGGCGCAGCTGATGGATTACAAGTTCAACAACGGCTTGCCCTTCAACCTAACGGGTGCTGAAGGCGAACGTAAACCAATCAACCACGGTTTCAAAGCAGTACAGATTGGCGTTTCAGCTTGGACAGCAGAGGCATTGAAACACACCATGCCAGCAAGTGTGTTCTCTCGTTCAACCGAGTGCCACAACCAAGACAAAGTCAGCATGGGCACCATTGCGGCTCGTGACTGCTTACGCGTTCTTGAACTGACTGAGCAAGTTGCAGCGGCATCACTTCTGGCGGGTACACAAGCCCTTGAGCTTCGTAAGCGCCACAATGAGCTTGATGAACATCACATGAGTGAAAATCTGAAGCACATTCGTGACGAAGTACTCAAAGAGTTTGAATTTATCGTAGAAGATCGACCACTTGAAAGCGATCTACGCCACTTTATTTCTCGTATTCAAAGTCAGCATTGGTCACTTTACTCATAGAGTAGTTAACCTCATAGAGCAGTTAACTTCATAAAGTAGCTAACCCTTTACGCAATATTGTTGAGAGCGATTTATGTCTGAAATCCTTCATCCATTACAATCTGAGGTGACTCTGATTACCTCATTCCAAGATGCCGATCCGATGGGCGTGATCTATCACGGTAATTACTTCCGATTTTTTGAAGAAGTAAGGCGCATCATGATGGATAAGATTGAGTACAACTACCATGAGATGAAGGATTCAGGCTACATGTGGCCGATCATCGACACGCGCGTAAAGTACATCAAAGCGATACCGTTTAATCATCAGATCAAGGTATCCGCTAAGTTAACTGAGTGGGAAAACCGCTTGCGTGTTGACTACGAAATTCACGATGCCAACACAGGTGCTCGTATGACACGCGCTCACACCATGCAGGTTGCAGTAACCATTGAAGAGCAAGAGATGTGTTTTGCTTCGCCGAAAGTGTTTACCGATAAAGTCGAACACTGGCATCAATTTGGCTGCTTACCTCGATCAACTGAGCAACAATCAAGCGACCAACAATCCGAACAATCTCAAGTGTCTAACACACAGCAGCAGGTGAAACATGAGTCTGTTTAAGCACGGACGTAAGCAAATCAGCATCGCACTACTAGGGCTTGCCTCTGTGATGGCGAGTGGCTTTGTTATTGCTAATGAAAGTACAGCTACGGTTGGCTCTATTTCAGAACTGCAAACAGTATTAAGTGCAAACAACATAGTGCGTGGGGAGTTTACTCAAACACGCAATATGGAAATGTTCGCTCAGCCTTTAACATCACAAGGTACTTTCCTGTTAGACAAGTCGAATGGTTTGCTTTGGACACAAGCGACACCCTTCCCTGTGAGCTTGGTGCTCACCGACAACAAACTGAGCCAAAGGTTTGCTGATCAACCAGCCAAGATCATCACCGACCAAGAAAACCCGATGGCGTTTTATTTCAGCCATATCTTCCTATCGGTGTTCCACGGTGATACTCAAAAACTCCAAGAGCAGTTCTCACTGTCATTTGAACCAGCGAACGAGCCAAGTTCAGATGAAAGTGCAGACGCAAGTTCAGATAAGACACGGTGGACACTGACCCTAAAGCCCAAAAGTTCACCGATGAACGCGGTGTTTGAAGCCATCACGCTTCAAGGTGAAAATGATATTGAACGCATTGAGTTGAAAGAGATACGCGGAGACAGCACGGTGATCGAATTTAACCAATTAAGCCATCAACCAGAAGTTTTATCAGATGCCGAAGCACAACAATTTCAACTCTAAGCTTGCCCTTGTCTGGCTAGTTGTCGTAGTGCTATTTAGCGGATTGTTAATCAAACAATTCGCTTTTTCTTCATCGGTACCTATTGAAAGCAACATCATGAAATTGCTGCCTGAAAACCAGCAAGACCCAATGGTAGAGCAAGCCTTTCAGCAGATATCTAGCTCAATGAGCGAGCAAGTGGTGTTTATCATAAGCGCCACCGACATTGAACAAGCCGTTGCCGCGACTGACTCTTTTGAAAAAAAACTCAACCAAAGAGCTTTCTCAAGTCAAGCCCCTCTATTTAAGCAAGTGCAGGGCAAAATCAACGCCAGCACGCAAAGCCAGTGGAGCGATTTCTATTTTCGTCACCGAGCTCAACTGCTGACCCAACAGCAAAAAGAGACGCTGACACACTCGCCAGATTCGCGAGCTCAATATGTCATTCAGTCTCTGTACAATCCTTTCTCAGGCGTCACTGCAGCAGAGCTATCTCTCGACCCATTCTTGCTGTTTCGCGACTACATCAGTGCTGCTGGCGTTCAATCAAGTAACTTTGTCCTGAAAGAGGGGTATCTCACCACTCAATCGAATGACCAAACTCATGTTTTGGTGACGGCGACTTTGGCAGGCTCACCATATAGCTTGGCGATTCAAGAACAACTTCCGGGTCTTGATGCACTGGAGCGTGAGATTGAGAAACAGTTTGGCGCCAAAGTGCAGCATACTGGTGTGGTGTTCTACGCCAATTACGGTACCGAAAGCGCGAAATCAGAAATCAGTACCATTGGCTTAGGCTCATTAGCCGGTGTTATTTTACTGGTGTGGCTGACATTTCGTAGTGCCTTACCACTTGCCTTATCCTTGCTTTCAATCACAACAGGATTATTGGTTGCACTGGCAAGCACCGTAGCTATCTTCGGCAAGGTTCATCTGTTTAGTTTGGTGTTCGGTGCCAGCTTGATTGGCGTGTCCATCGATTACTCCTTTCATTACTTGACTGACCGCTTAGCAGCGGGGAGTCAATGGCAAAGTTACAAAGGCTTGAAGCACATTCTCGTTGCGATCACCTTAGGTCTGATCACCAGCTTGATTGGCTACTTAGGTTTGTTGGTCGCGCCTTTCCCGGGATTGCAGCAACTTGCTTTGTTTTCATCGATTGGGCTTATTGCGGCTTACGCCAGCGTGGTGTGTTGGTATCCCGTTCTAGCGGCGAAACCAAGCCAAGAACGCCCTCTTCCCTTGTCGAAGCTTTGGCATACTTGGTTAAGCCTCTGGAGCAACCAAAAATTTAGAATTGGCTTACCATTAATAGTGACTGTCGTTAGTTTGATATCACTCAGCCAAATTCGCTACGACGACGATATTCGTCAACTTCAAGCGATGCCAGATCAGCTCAAACAGCAAGAACAAGCCATTACTGAGATATCAGGATTAGGCAGTGGTCAAAATATGCTGCTGGTGACCGCCAAGAGCGACCAAAAACTGCTAAATAAACTGGCAGAGATCACCACTAGCTTAGATTCTTTAATCGGCAGCCAAGGTATCTCCGGGTATCGCAGCATCAATCAACAGTTGCTAAGCAAACAACAACAACATGATAACTATCAGTTAGTTGAACAGCTCTATGGCCAACAAAGCCATATATTACAAAGCAAGCTAGGTTGGTCTACTTTTCCACAACTACCAAAATTCGAACCAATCACGGTATCTGGATTTTTAGAATCACTGGTGTCAGAACCTGTTCGGCCACTTTGGTTAAAGCCGATAGACGGACAAGCAGCGTCAGTCATTTTGATCAAAGACGTCACAAATTCAGAACTGTTCTCTCAATGGCTTGATTCAAGCTTTGCTCAGCAGCAAGGTGTTAAATACCTCAACAAAGCCGATGAAATTTCGGCTCTATTTGCGGAGTACAGAGTCAAGATCACCGAGCTACTGTTAATAGCATTGGCAGCCATTGGAATGGTTTTAGGTTGGCGCTATGGCGTAAAACAGAGCCTGTTGATGCTGTTGCCGTCTTTAATTGCGGGAATCGCAGGGCTAGCGATCACCGGCGTTTTAGGTTCGACCTTAAACCTGTTTAACTTACTGGGTCTGATTCTGATTCTAGGGATTGGTATCGACTATACCTTGTTCTTTGCTGAGCAGAAGAAATCACTAAGCACCTTGTTAGCGATTACTTTGTCAGGCCTCACGACGCTACTCTCATTTGGCTTATTGTCACTGAGTCAGACTCATGCCATTCATAGCTTCGGTGTTACCGTCCTGACTGGTATTTTCGTCGCGTGGTTGCTTTCGCCACTTGCAATCAGCAACGAACCAGCAGCGGAAAAATCAAACTCTCGAGAGGCTTTTAGATGAACAAAACAATCAAGGTAGTGCTCGCCGTTGGATTTGGCTTATTACTCAACGCTTGTTCCATGGTGTCTCAACAGCCTACAGGCGCAAGTGTCGCAATCGACAAGGACACCGAGCTAGCCTTGCCGCTGCCTGCTGAACTGGGATTCTCATTTACGGCGAGCCAGCTGATCAGCGCAACATGGCAAGATGATACGCAGCAACTTCCTGTTCAAGTCGAAGTCACATCAGACAAAGTCGTGTTGGCGGGTTTCTCCTCTTGGGGTACTCGCATTCTATCGCTGCAATACCAAAACCAAACGATTGATACTCAAGTTCTATCTGGTCTTGGCGCAACCCTGCCGCAACCCGAACAAGTACTATTTAATTTAATGCTAACTCTATGGCCAGTTGAAGCATGGGCTCAACCTTTACAAAACATCGGTTGGTATTTGGTCGATACAGAAAACAGCCGCACCGTCTTTGATGAAAACCAACAGGCAATCATTAAAATTGATTACCAAGCAGAGCCCGGAACACACAAAACCGCAGGCAACATTGTTTTCAAGCATTTGATTCAAGGCTACACCATCACCATACAAACGTTGAACTCAACGATTGTCGATAACCCAAGTAAGAGCTAAACATCATGCCTATTTATATCCAAGACTGTGGTTTCCACTCCGCACTAGGCTCAAGCATTGCTGACATTCATAGCTGCCTCAGCAATGAATGCGACTCCAATATGGTTGAAGTGAGCGACATGCTAAACGACGGTAAGCCGACGGTCGTTGGTAAGGTCGCAGGTGAATTACCAGAAATCCCATCAGAACAAGCGGAATACGCCACTCGCAACAATCAACTGGCGTTATCGGCTGTTAATCAAATCAAAGACTCTATCGAGCAAGCAAAATCACAATTTGGTGCCGATAGAATTGCTGTAGTTATCGGCACCAGCACCTCGGGAATTTCTGATGGTGAAACGGCGTTTAAACACAAACTAGAACATGGCTCTTTCCCCGAAGGTTTCCACTATTCAAAACAAGAGCTTGGTAATGTATCGGAGTTCATCAGCCAACACTGCTCTTTAACAGGACCAAGCTACGCGATCTCGACCGCTTGCTCATCAAGTGGCCGTGTATTTATTACCGCCCAACGTTTGTTAGATTCTGGAATGGCAGATGCTGTATTGGTTGGCGGTGTCGATACACTGTGTAAACTGACACTCAATGGCTTTCATGGTCTTGAAGCACTATCAACGACACATTGTAAGCCCTTTAGCGCCGAGCGTGATGGCATCAACATCGGAGAAGCTGCGGCATTCATGTTGCTTAGCAAGACAAAATCAACCGCTACTGATGCAACTCAAAGTACTTCGAACATCGCCCTACTGGGTTGCGGTGATAGCTCCGACGCACACCATATTTCTGCACCCCATCCAGAAGGTAACGGCGCAGAACAAGCAATGAGAAAGGCGTTAGATTCTGCACAGTTACAAGTTGAAGACATCGGTTATATTAATGCCCATGGCACCGCAACCCCACTCAATGACTCAATGGAAAGCAAAGCCATCTATCGTATTTTCTCAAACAAGGTTCCCGTCAGTTCAACCAAGCCTCTAACAGGACATACTCTTGGAGCGGCAAGTGCGATAGAGGCTGCAATTGCGTGGCATATTCTAAAATATGACTTACCACTCCCCTTACAAAAATGTCAGTATAAAGCTGAAGATATTGAGATTGATTTGGTAAACTGTGCCCAGAAACTTAAAGTAAAGAACATCTTAAGCAACTCGTTCGCTTTTGGTGGCAACAACATTAGCCTGATTTTTGGTGTAATAAATGACTGATATCCCTTCTGTAGACCAACTTCTCCCACACGATGATCCGATGATATTAATCGATCGAGCTATCAACGTTGAGGCATTATCGATTCACTGCCAGGTCGACATTGGCGCGCACAACCTGTTCTTTAACACCGAATCTCAAACCGTACCTGCTTATGTGGGTATCGAGTTTATGGCGCAATCTGTTGCTGCATGGTCTGGGTATCATGCGCTGAAAAATGGCACCATTCCCCCAATCGGTTTTTTATTAGGTTCTCGTCGCTACAAGTCACTGTGTGATGAATTTACTCAAGGTCAAACCCTTGATATCTATGCTGAACAACTGATGGAAGACAGTGGCATGGCCGTGTTTACCGCCCGAGTCGAAGACCAAGGCGAGTTAGTGGCTCAATGCCAACTCAACGTCTACGTGCCGACCGAACAAAAATTACAAGAAATGAAAACTAGGAGCCCATCATGAGCCGTCAGGTTTTAGTCACTGGTGCCAGTAAAGGCATTGGTAAAGCGATCGCTATTCAACTCGCGAAAGACGGTTTTGAAATCGCCGTTCATTACATGGGTGACAAGCAAGGTGCTGAAGACACATTAAAGTCGATCACTGAGCTCGGTGCTGCAGGACGTCTGATCCAATTTGATATCAGCAATCGCAGCGAATGTCGCGAAACGCTTGAGTCAGATATTGCCGAACACGGCGCTTACTATGGTGTGGTGAATAATGCCGGTATTACTCGTGACACGGCATTCCCAGCTATGACTGAAGAAGAGTGGGATGGTGTTATCCACACCAACCTCGACAGTTTCTACAATGTACTTCACCCGTGCGTAATGCCAATGGTTCAAAAGCGCAAAGGCGGTCGAATCGTTACTCTGGCTTCTGTGTCTGGCATCATGGGCAACCGTGGTCAAACTAACTATGCCGCAGCAAAAGCAGGTGTGATTGGCGCAACTAAGTCTCTGGCTCTAGAGCTCGCAAAACGCAAGATAACGGTAAACTGTGTCGCTCCTGGTTTAATCGATACCGGGATGGTTGACGAGCATGTAAAAGAGCATGCTCTGCCTCAAGTTCCATTACGCCGCATGGGTGAACCAGAAGAAGTAGCAGGCTTAGTCAGCTACCTAATGTCGGATATTGCCGGCTACGTCACTCGCCAAGTGATTTCAGTTAATGGAGGCTTAGTATGACCCGCCGCGTTGTTGTAACTGGTATGTCAGGCGTTACCGCTTTTGGCAACGATTGGCAGCACATCGAGCCAAAACTGAAAGCGTGTAAAAATGCGACCCAGTACATGCCAAGCTTTGAGCAGTACGATGGCCTCAACACCAAGCTTGCTGCACCTATTGACGACTTTCAACTGCCTAAACACTATAAGCGCAAGCAAGTGCGTGGTATGGGCCGTGTATCTCGTCTAGCAACAGTGGCGACCGAAAACGCGTTAGAACAATCAGGCTTGATTGGCCACGACGTTTTGACTAATGGCGAAACCGGTATTGCCTACGGTTCTTCAACCGGTAGTACTGATGCCGTTGGTGCATTTGGCGTGATGCTTAACGAGAAATCGACGCGAGCGATCACTGCAACCACTTACGTGCAAATGATGCCACATACCGCAGCGGTCAACGTAGGCCTGTTCTTTGGTCTGCGCGGCCGCGTGATTCCCACCAGCAGTGCCTGTACTTCAGGAAGCCAAGCGATTGGCTACGCCTATGAAGCAATCAAACACGGTTACCAAACCGTGATGGTTGCCGGTGGTGGTGAAGAGCTATGCCCAACCGAGTCTGCCGTTTTCGATACCCTTTTTGCGACCAGTTTAAAAAACGACACGCCAGAAAAATCCCCTAGCCCTTACGACTGTGAGCGCGATGGCCTGGTTATCGGTGAAGGCGCTGGCACGCTTGTTCTTGAGGAGTATGAACATGCGGTTGCTCGCGGTGCAAAGATCTACGCGGAAATCATCGGTTTTGCCAGCAACTGCGATGCAGCCCATGTGACCCAACCTCAGATGGAAACCATGCAAATTTGTATGGAGAAAGCGCTGAAAGATGCACAGCTCCCTGCGGAAAAAATTGGTTATGTTTCGGCGCACGGAACGGCAACAGATAAAGGCGATATTGCTGAAAGTAATGCGACAGCAAACATTTTCGGAGAAGTGCCAATCAGCTCATTGAAAAGCTACTTTGGCCATACGCTTGGCGCATGTGGCGCCATTGAAGCTTGGTTAAGCTTAGAGATGATGCACTCAGGTTGGTTCAGCCCAACCTTAAACCTTGAGAATATCGACGAACGCTGCGGCAAGCTCGATTACATTACAGGTTCCGGCCGTGAATTGAATGTTGAGTACGTTATGAGTAACAACTTTGCCTTTGGCGGAATCAATACCTCAATCATCTTCAAAAAGATTTAAGCTTATTCCTGAGACAAAACTCAAGACAAATAAAAAGGGTCAGTAACCTAGTTACTGACCCTTTTTTGAATCTAGCAAAAGCTCAATTAAGCGTTAGCTTCACGCTCAGCGATGAACTCAAGAGCCATCTTGATGCGAGCGATTACGCGCTCTTTACCTATAAGCTCCATCACAGCATCAACAGAAGGAGACTGACCGCCACCTGTTACTGCTACGCGAAGTGGCATGCCGATTTTACCCATGCCGATCTCTAGCTCTTCACATACAGCTGCAATCACACCATCTTTGATGTTTGCTGTTGTGAATTCTTCAAGAGCTTCAACCTTAGCAAGAGCAAGCTCGAGTGGACCTTTAGCAACACCACGTAGGTGCTTCTTCGCTGCGCCAGCTTCAAACTCAGAGAAATCTTCGTAGAAGTAACGAGATTGCTCAGCAAGTTCGATAAGCGTGTTACAACGCTCGCCAACTAGCGTGATCACTTCAGTGATCGCTGGGCCATTTGTTGTATCGATCTTCTGTGCATCTAAGTGCCATTGCAGGTATTTTGCAACGTACTCAGGCTCAGAAGTCTTGATGTAGTGGTTGTTCAACCAAAGTAGCTTTTCAGTATTGAATGCAGATGCAGACTTGCTGATTGCGTTCAGGCTGAAGAATTCAATCATCTCTTCTTGAGAGAAGATCTCTTGGTCACCGTGAGACCAACCTAAACGAACTAGGTAGTTGTTTAGTGCATTTGGTAGGTAACCTTCGTCGCGGTATTGCATTACAGAAACAGCACCGTGGCGCTTAGAAAGTTTCGCACCGTCATCACCAAGAATCATTGCACAGTGAGCGAAAGTGGGAACTGGCGCGCCTAGTGCTTCATAGATGTTGATTTGACGAGGTGTGTTGTTGATGTGGTCTTCACCACGTACAACGTGTGTAATACCCATATCCCAGTCATCTACTACAACCACGAAGTTGTATGTTGGTGCACCGTCTGTACGACGAATGATTAGGTCATCAAGTTGGCTGTTAGAGATTTCGATGCGACCACGGATTTGGTCATCAAAGACTACACTGCCTTCTTTAGGGTTACGGAAACGGATAACGCACGCATCACCTTCTTTTGCTGCTTCGTTTGCTGCAACAATTTTAGGGTGGTTCGCATCGTAACGAGCCATTTCTTTGTTTTCTTCTTGCTCTGCACGAATCTCATCAAGCAGCTCTTTAGACGCGTAGCATTTGAATGCTTTGTCTTCAGCAAGTAGCTTATCAACCATTTCGTTGTAACGGTCAAAACGCTTAGATTGGTAGTAAGGACCTTCATCCCATTCCATACCCATCCATTGCATGCCTTCTAGAATTGCATCAACCGCTTCTTGAGAGTTACGCTCAAGGTCTGTGTCTTCGATACGCAGAACGAATTCACCACCTTGATTCTTAGCGAATAGCCAAGAGTAAAGTGCAGTACGTGCACCACCAACGTGAAGATAGCCAGTTGGGCTAGGAGCAAAACGAGTTTTAACCGTCATTTAAATACCTTGATTATGTAGGTGATTCTTTTAGTGATTGCCATTACAAAGCCTGCAACAGAAAAATATCACTAAATTTTGGGCGCTATTTTATCACCACCGCTTAAATCTACAATCAGTAGTGAATGATAAATACGCTGTTCTTGTACGAAAGCTATCGAAGAAGGGGAAAACCAATAACTTAAGCACATACCAAATACTCTAAAAAGGCAAATTCTCGCCGCGCGCGCGATAAACCTCATCCATTCCACTACTCAATATTCCAACAAATATCGAATTATTGAATTTATGTTTGACCTTACCCTTACGGGAAGGTTTATGTTAGGCGTAGATGATAATTGGAGTCTCGATATGAACCATTACACAACTGCGCTCAACGGCTTAAATTGCATGGGTTGTGCGAAGAAAGTCCGCACATTGTTTGACGATCTCGATAATACGACGATCAACAAGATATCGCCGACGTACATCGACATTTCGACTCCTTTTAGTTACGTTCAACTCAATGAACAGTTAGTGACCCTTGGCTACAGCATGGGTAACAAGCTGCACCTCTCGCTATCCGGCCTTAACTGCGGCAAGTGCGTGAACAAACTGACTCAAGCGCTTGAGCAAACCGATCAAACCTCAAACCTAGAAGTCAGCAAACATGAATTGTCGTTGGTTACTCTTCTTTCTGAATCCGAGGTGATTGAGCTGGTCGAAAGTGTGGGTTATCACGCCGTCCCATACGCTGAATCTAATGACCTCTCACCAAGTTCCGAGTTAGAAGAAGATAAAAAATCGGCACCTACAAAAACAACGTCAACAGAACCCGTTGCGAGTCAATATACTTATCACCTTGTTCTTGAGGGGATGACGTGTGCGAGTTGTGTCTCTTCAGTCGAGAAAGCACTGAAAAAGAATGAGTTCGTCGACCAAGCTCAGATCAACCTCGCTGAACAGACAGCCTTGGTCTTCACCTCTAAAACACGTGACGTCATCGAAACAGCTCTAATAGAGTCGGTGAAAACCGCAGGTTACGGTGCCGAGTTCGTCGATGACGCGGAAACTCAACAACAAAAACAGCAAGAACAACAACTTCGTACCCAAAAAGCTTTCCTAAAGAATTCAGTAAGTGCGCTGGTTATCGGTGCTCCGCTGATGGCATGGGGCCTGTTCGGTGGCAGCATGACCATTGCTACATTTAACGACCAATTGGCTTGGGGACTGGTTGGTGTGGTCTGTTTGATACTGCTTGCGATCTCAGGACGCAGCTTCTTTACTAACGCTTGGCAATCACTGATGCACAAGCGTGCAACCATGGATACGCTAGTTGCTTTGGGCACTGGCGCCGCATGGTTCTATTCAATGTTGGTTGTGATTATTCCATCATGGTTCCCAGAACCATCGCGCCATGTCTATTTTGAAGCGAGCGCCATGATTGTTGGCCTTATTTCTTTGGGTCACTACATTGAAGCCAAAGCCAAAGCACGCACCACCAAATCTTTGCAGGCACTGATTAATTTACAACCTCAAAAAGCCGTGGTTATCGTCGATGGTAAAGAACAAACCATCGCCGTCGAAGCCATTCAAGTCGGTATGCAAGTACGGGTAAAACCGGGAGAAAAAGTCCCTGTCGATGGTGTCGTGGTATCTGGCGAATCTTATATCGATGAATCGATGCTGACTGGCGAACCGCTTCCCAACGTTAAATCGATTAATGATGGCGTTTCAGCAGGTACCATCAATGGTGATGGCAGCCTGATCATTGAAGCTACGGGGATTGGCTCAAGCACCATGTTGGCTCGAATCATTCAGATGGTTCGCCAAGCACAAAGCAGCAAGCCTGCGATTGCGAAGCTTGCTGACTCTATCTCTGCCATTTTCGTCCCTGTTGTGGTCGCGATCGCAGCAACTGCTGCCTTAGTTTGGTTTTTTGTTGGCCCACAACCTAGTGCAAGTTACATGCTCGTGGTATCAACCACTGTACTGATCATCGCCTGTCCATGTGCCTTGGGCTTAGCGACACCGCTCTCTATTACTGTCGGCGTGGGCAAAGCCGCTGAGTTTGGTGTTCTGATCAAGGATGCCGATGTGTTGCAATCTGCAAGCAAAATCGATGCTGTCGTATTTGATAAAACAGGTACGTTAACCCAAGGCAAACCAAGCGTTCAAGAGTCCTTTTACCCCAATCTATCAGAGCAAGAATTACTGGCTTACGCTTATTCGGTAGAGGTGGGGTCTGAGCATCCACTCGCCAAAGCTGTTTGCCAATATGCTGAGAGCTTACAAGTTTCAGCACTACCCCACAGCGAATTCGAAAACCAACGAGGGCTTGGAGTACAGGCAATGATTAACGGCAAAAACGTTCAAGTAGGTTCACTTAAGTACCTCACCCAACTCGGCATCAATACAGACATTGGCGCGGACTTTATCGAGCTTTGTCGTACACAGGCATGGACACCCATCTTCGTTGTAATCGATCAAAAACTGGAAGGCATCTTCGGTATTTCAGACGCATTAAAAATAGATAGCAAACAAGCCATTGCTCAACTAAAATCCGCCGGAATTCACACCGTGCTATTAACGGGCGACAACGATTCTGTTGCTCAAGCGATAGGCAAAAGCGTCGGTATCGACGAGGTAATCTCGGAAGTGCTTCCAGAGCAGAAAGCTCAACATATTGTTCAACTTCAACAGCAATATAAGAGCGTTGCCATGGTCGGAGATGGTATTAACGACGCCCCGGCACTGGCTCAAGCAGATATAGGCATAGCAATGGGTAGCGGCAGCGATGTGGCGATTGAAAGTGCGCAAATGACGCTGCTCAACTCGTCGCCACTGTCTGTGAGTAATGCGATAGAGCTATCCCAGGCAACCGTGAGAAATATGAAGCAAAACCTGTTTGGTGCCTTCATCTATAACTCGTTAGGTATTCCAATTGCGGCTGGTGTGCTCTACCCATTCTTCGGATTTTTACTTAGCCCTGTCGTTGCAGGCGCTGCGATGGCGATGTCATCAATTACGGTTGTAAGCAATGCCAACAGGCTAAGACTGTTCAAACCCACACATTCTAATATCAATAATAAGCATATTCATGAGGTTAACCATGATTCGTAAAATTATGACTCTTACTGCACTCGCTGCAATTTCAGGACAAGCTCTCGCTACTAATGTACTAAACCATAAGTCTCCATATTGTGGCTGCTGCACAGAATGGACAGAACACATGCAAGACGCAGGTTTCGATGTCACAGAGAAACTCCATGATGACATGAACCCAATCAAGCAGAAGTTAGGAGTAACGCCAGAACTGGCTTCTTGCCATACGGCAGAGATCGACGGTTACGTATTTGAGGGGCACATTCCTGCAGAGGACGTGAAAGCCTTTTTAGAGAACCCACCACGCAATGCGATTGGCTTGGCGGTTCCAGGTATGCCAATGGGCTCTCCGGGCATGGAGTATGGCGATAAGAAAGACGAGTATTCTGTGTATGCGTTTAACGAGAAAGGTCAGGTGTTTGAATACCGTCATTACAACGGAAAATAGAGCGTAATTAGACCTACGAACAGCAATAAAAATAGAGCCTAGCATTAAGCAAACCCAAGACTGTGGTTTACTTACTAGGCTCTTTGCTTTTGGACAGTAAAGCAAATCTTGTCGCGGCACCAACCGGGCTGTTAGTACCACTATGTTTTCGTCGCTAGTTAGCAAAAACTCTATTTAACAAAAAAGCTAATTAGCGAAGAAACTCACTTGGCTAATAATCTAATCGATTAAGCAGCCAACTGAATCAGCTTAGAAGCCGTAAGATGCACCGAATACGAATGCGTTGTTTGTTTTAGACGCGCCGTTCGCGAAATCAACTCCGTTAGCTTGGCTACGGAATTCGAAGTAAGGTTGAACACCTTGACGAGTCCATGTTGCACGAAGCTCGTGATCCATAGCTTCAGCATCAATCATGTATACGTTGTTGTAGCTAAGCGCTAGGTCTTCGTTTACAGAGTAAGCAATGCGGTTATCCATGCGGTAATCAGTGTCAGCATCTGCAGAAGTGTCATCGATGTGTGCACGAGTACGGTTACTAATAGAGATACCGTTGTCGAAGTTGTAACCAATTTTAACCAGTGGACGGAACTGAATGCTCTCGCCAGCAGAGAAGACATGTTGGTAACCCGCTGCAACCCATAGGTTGTCAGTGATATTGAAAGCTTGCTCACCACCAACAGTGATGAATGCATTTGCTTGACCAGTTGTTGCAGCGCCACCGGTTTCAGCAGCAGTTAGACCTTCAAGGTCGCCAAGTTGGATGCCATCAAACTCAGTGTAAACAGTGAAGCCGCCTAGAGAGTTGTCAAACGTGTGACCGGCTTCTAGCGTAGAAGTCATATCAGAACCGTGGATACGGCCATCGTCGTGAAATTGGATATTACCTGTAACGTAAGAAGAACCAGCGAAAGCACTAGAAGCGAAAGCAAGAGAAAGTGCACTTAGAGCGATAATTTTTTTCATAGTAAACTGCCTTAGTTTGATTTTTTTTCAGCGACATATCTTCGGTATATCATTCACCTTCGCCGCCTGAGTAATTGGTAGCCTCCCTGGCATGAAATCTATCTTGCTCGAATTAATTTGCGATGAAAAATAAATTAAAAACTTTAGTGAACAACTTCACACAAAAAAAAGGAAAAGTTATTTAACCCTTACCAATCAAAAAGTTAAAATCATAAAAATAGATAAAAAAATAAATCCAATAATAAAAACGGTTCAAGATCTCGTTATTTCAGGGTGTAAAATTAGATTCGGTTATTTCAATCACACCTGATTTATAGTTTTTTATGGCCGACTTATTTTTTTAAGGGAAGAATGAGAAGTACGTCACTTTTGCGATGGAACTCACCTTATGTGCATTGTTGAGGTTATAAGCAAAGGCTATTTCTATATGTTTAAGAAATATACCGAACTTAGTTTGGACGAAAAAAAGCTCCCACTTTTATCTGAGTAAGATAATAGCTAGGGAGCTCATCTATTAATGTTGCTTATCGATTATTTAACTGACGTTACTCGACTTACTTTCTCGCCACTTTCAGAGATAGAACGGATGTACGTTTCACCAGAAACCGATGGTTGTTGTTGCTCATCGTACGTTAGCCAGTTTTCACCATCAGCAGAGTATTGAAGCTCTACGCCTGGGAATTGAACGTTCATCGCCAACTTACCATCAACAACTTGAGCACCTGGAACTGGTAGTCGGTAATCAATACCCGCTTTTTCTAGCTTAGCCAGTTCACGTTGACCAACAATATTCGCGAAGCGATTGAAGTCGCTGTTTAGAGCCTGCTTATTCACTAGGTTAGTTTCTTGAGAGTACTCAACGCCCACTTTGTAGTCGTTTTCCCAATCTGCTCTGTGCCATGCGCGTTCTGCTGCTGCCAATACGCGAGGGAACACCATGTATTCATATTGCTCGTCCGTACGAACTGTTTCAGACCAAAGCTGTGCAGACAAACCGTAGAAAGGTTTTGCTTCAATCTCGCCTTTACCAGAGAAGCCATTGCCGTCACGGTCTAATGATGTTTCCGCGTTTTGTGGCATGTTTTCTGGTGCGAAGCCAAACATCTTACGAGTATCCGTTGCACGCGTTGCCCAGTAGTAACCACGCTCTGCGGCATCTACTTCGTATGGCATATCCATGTATACGTAGTCTGGGTTAGAGACAATCACGTCATAACCTTTCGCTGACCAATCGTACACTGATGAAGTGCCGCCCCAGTAAAGAACGTCCCAGAAGTTAACACGAGTCGTTTCAGTAGCGAAGCCAGATTCACCCTCTTCCACATACTTCAAGCCATCTTGCCAAGCTTGGAAGTGAGGAATGCCTTTGTCTGCAACAATTTTTGATACTTCTTTTGCAAAGTAGCCAGGCAAGTGACCGAAATCACTCACTGAACCATCAGCAATCAAAGACTGACATTGTGGAGACTGTTGGAATGGCTTGTCTTGCTTATCTAGCTCAATGTTACCTTTCCATGCCACTTTGTCTTGAGCATCAACATCTTGAAAGCCTGCGCCTAGCTTGATGTTTTTCGCTTCATCACCACCAAAGTGCCAAGTCGTTAGCGGCATACCCGCTTCATTGTGCATTGCTGCAATTTCAGTAATCACTTTATCAACAAAGCGAGTCGATGATTCCATACATGGGTTGATGAAGCTGTGCTTATCGTAGAACTGAATAGTCGTCACGTTTGAAGTATCTTGTGGATCCATCAAGCGATATTCACTTGCTTCAGCTTCTTTGCCTTCCGCCATTAGGCGAGTGTAACGCGCTTCCATAGATACCACAGCAGAACGAGCGTGTGCTGGCATATCTATTTCTGGTATTACTTCGATGCTGCGCGCTTTTGCGTAGCTTAAGATCTCGACGTAATCCGCTTTACTAAAGAAACCAGAGCCAAAGTTGTCTGTTGTTGGACCTGAACCTAGCTGAGGCAGTAAACAGCTTTGCTCTTCCAAATCAAAACAACGATTAGACCCTACATCCGTTAGCTCTGGTAAACCTGGGATTTCTAAACGCCAACCTTCATCATCAGTTAAGTGAAGGTGAAGTTTATTCATCTTGTATGCAGCCATTTGATCTAGCGTCGCTAGGATGGCATCTTTTGAGTGGAAGTTTCGAGCAACATCCACCATCACACCACGGTAATCAAAGCGTGGTGCATCTGTGATCGACAGTTGTGGTAGTGATTCAGCGTTCTGACTGTCTATTAGGCCAAAAATAGACTGAACTGCGTAGAAAGCACCTGTTTTATCAAACGCTTTAATCGCAATTCCCTCTTCCGAGATGCTTAGTTCATAAGCGCCAGGTTTTGCTAAATCACCCGTAAACTGAGTAGGAACAACGGCAACACTTACAGGAAGGTCACCACTCACATCTACGTTTACCACATCTGCACGTTCTTCAATTGCAGCGAACTGATCAGCGTCGAATGCGTCTTTTGGTAAAGCAATACCACCAGCAATACTTACTGAACCTTCACCCGCTTCTACCGACATTGGCGTTGGCAATAGCGTTGTTGATACATCTTGAGTTGCCAGATCTGCATTCTTTTCAAAGCGAGTAACCGCGGTTGCCATGACATTGTTGTCATCAGGTGTACGCTTAAGGTTGTTTCCTTCCAAACCGGTTACGAACGACGCGACATCTTCAGTATTCAATGAAGCAATCATCTTAGGTTCTGCGTTTGGCGCAGTTACGAATGCACCCGGCATAAAGTCAGTTTCAAACAGTTGCCAGTACTCACTCGTTAAGGGAAGAATCACTTCTTCACCCGCTGCAAAACCATCGAACTTTTCTGTTGGTTCGAGCTTGTGTAGGTCACCCGTGACACGAGTGATTTTAAACTGCTCATTATCAACATCTAAGATAAGGCGAATACTGTGAAAGTAGATGGTCCAGTCTTTTGAATCAATCGCTTCACCATCGTTAGTTAACGTCATGTTCACTTTATTACATGATGCCCACTCTGCGCCTAAGTCCTGACAAGCCATGCCTTCGTTTGCACCGTGGTTCGTCAAGATTTCGTATTGCACATCAAGGTTATCAGCCAGTGCATTAACCACCTGTTGTTCTGGTGCTTGTGTCACAGCACAACCCGCTAAACCAGCCAGTACCGCTACAGATAGTAAGTTTCTCTTCAACATCGTATTCACCCATAAATTTAAAAAATTGAGTAAGAAGCAAATTGGAGCGCTTCGAAAGTTAGATAAACTATATGGGCTTATTTTTTGGCGTGAATTAAATCTGGACAATTCAGTGATCGGCTTCAAATCTCAAAAACAGTGATAGAAATAACCATTTAAAAATCATAAAGTTAGAATCCACGGCACTTCCGTCAGTTTTATTTTGACGTAAAAATTGAGAATTGAATCACAATCTTTTTAGTGAATTTCATAAAATCGTGTCGTTGATAGGGAGAAAGGTTTAAGAGTTTGTTCGGATTGTTATACTTTTCGTACAAACAACGTGACATCGTTCTCAAAAAAAACCGTTAAAAAACACCGTCAAAATCGATTTTAACGAGTTTAATACTTCCTTAAGGAGCCCCCTTTGCGCCCACTCTGGTACATGGTTTTATTCGTTCTCGTTTTTTCAGCTAGGCAAGCGGTCGCCGAGCCTCTTTATTGGCAAGCAAAAAAGGATGATCTGACACTCACGATCTTAGGTTCGGTGCACGTTGGGGACGAGAGTATGTACCCACTTCCTTCGGCAATCACTGACGCGCTAAAAAACAGTGATGGCTTAGTTATCGAAACGGATATAAGAAAGACAGAGGGTGTCGTTTATCCGACGACCAAAGTGACCACCGCTGATGTATTAAACAAACAACAAAAACAATTATTAACCGACATATCAAAATCATTGGGTATGCCAGCGCAACAACTGCTTAGCTCACCGCCTTGGGCGACATCTCTTTCTATACAGATGCAGCAGTTAAAAAAACTCGGTTATGGCTCCGCCGGCGGCGTTGATGCGACGCTAGCTTACAAAGCGACTATCCAAGATGTTCCCGTTATCAGCTTAGAGCCGCTTCAATTCCAAATAGACCTGATGACAAAACAAAAGGACGACGGTAAGGAGTGGTTAGTCAGTAGCCTTGAAGAGTTTGACCAAACTGATCGTGTGGTTCATTGCTTAATCGAAAGTTGGAAAGCGGGTGATTTAGCGAAGCTGGAAGCTTTCGCAGAGCTGTCTGAGATGTCACCTGAACTAGAGAAAGCATTTTTAACCGATCGCAATATAGACTGGGCAAACAAGCTGTCTGCCAATGATTGGAAACTTGACTCGAAAGAGAGCTACTTAATTGTGGTTGGCGCCTTGCACCTAATAGGAGAAGGTAACTTATTGCAGTTGTTAGAAGAGAAAGGTTTCAATGTCACTCAACAATCACAAAGCCAACAGGCTCAGTGTCAATTTGAGGTTGATGCGAAAAGCTAGCCAGGTTCAGCGTCGTTGTCTTCTCGCTATGAGGATGGTACTGGCGTCCCCTCATGGCCTAAACCATATAAACGCTTTAATTATTCCAAAATACAAAAAAGCCGTAGCACCTTCTATTACAAAGAGTACTACGGCTTTCTTTAATGTGGCGGTGAAGAGTTTATTTGGAATCTCAGGCGAACTCCGCTTGGGTTCAAAAGCAAATCGAATCGAGACAAAAGTGCAAATGCAAAAAAGCCGTAGCATCTCTGCTACGGCTTTCTAAATGTGGTCGGTGAAGAGGGATTCGAACCCCCGACCCTCTGGTCCCAAACCAGATGCGCTACCAAGCTGCGCTATTCACCGAGATATCTAACTGGCTGATTGCCTGTCGATGAAGCGTATAATACGGATTCTGAGTTTATCCGCAAGGGCTTTTTCCACTCTTTTTTACAATATCGAATCGTTCGAACAAAAGACGTACAAGTGAAATGCCAATGTGACGAAAAACACACAGTTACCAACAAGTATTTAACTTATGAAACAGGATTGATCCAGATCAGTGAATTGATAACACCAGTTAATACACTAACTCGTGTCATATAACTTTGAGGTATACACATGGACTTTTGGCTAGAACTCCTATTTGGTAATGCGGTGGGGCTATCTTCAATGATAGTAATATTCGGGGCTCTGGGTCTCATGATGTTCTATGGAGGCTTCTTCATCTACAAAGTTATGACTGAAAAATCTCCTCACTAGAATCGCTCAGCCTAAATCATCTACTTTTAAGTATCATTTTCTTTATGTAGATGTAAAAACGCTTTGCACCGGAGCCGACTTATTGTCTTCTCCGGTTTTTTCATTTTCAAACCCGGCCTCAACTTAGGTATACTTAACCTATCCTTATCCAACTTGAGATACACACTATGTCTCATGATGACGACTTAGATCTATTCCAAGAAATGATGGGCGATGTTAAACGTATCGACCATGACACCGCCGAACACCAGAAAGTACACCGAGTCACAGAATCTCACCTTGCTAAGCGTGAAGCCGCTATGTGGCTGTCTGACGACGAGAAAGACTACTTATCATTAGACTACTCTCCAATGATCAAACCTGACGATGTCATTGCTTATAAGAAAGATGGTGTACAAGAAGGCGTATACAAAAAGCTGCGCTTGGGCAAGTATCCAATTCAAGCCAAACTCGACCTTCACAGGAAAACACTGAAAGACGCTCGTAACGAAGTACTCTCATTTTTACGCCAGTGTTTAAGAATGGATGTTCGCACCGTTATCATTGTCCACGGTAAAGGTGAGCGTTCGAATCCACCAGCAATGATGAAAAGCTACGTGGCAAATTGGCTAACACAAATTAACGATGTTCAATGTGTTCATTCAGCTCAGCAGTTTCACGGTGGTACAGGCGCGGTCTATGTCATGCTCAGAAAGAGTAATGACAAAAAACTAGAAAACAGAGAGCGCCATCAAAAGCGCAGCAGTTGATAAGTTGAGATTGATAAGTAAGTTGATAGCTGTCTTGCATCAAGAGCGATATTTCGTGCCTAGACTCACACCAAGTGCTAAAATTGTCCTCAGTTAACGAATCCCAACTCAAAGCAACTATCCAAAGGTTGCTTTTTGTTTATCTATATTTCCGTTGTGAAACGCTAAGAGAATATCATGTCACAAGAATCCCAAGCTAAACGCCTTAATAAATACATCAGTGAAACTGGTTTTTGCTCACGCCGCGAAGCCGATAAGCTCATTGATGCTGGCCGAGTTACTATTAACGGTAAGATCCCTGAAATGGGTACTAAAGTCTTGCCTGGTGATGATGTTGAGATCGACAATAAACCTGTTCGTTCAAGAGAAAAGCCGATCTACATTGCTCTTAATAAACCAACAGGTATCACCTGTACTACTGAGCGTGATATTCCAGGCAACATCGTCGACTTTATAGGTCACCACAAGCGTATATTCCCTATTGGTCGTCTAGATAAGCCTTCTGATGGTCTTATCTTCTTGACCAACGACGGCGATATCGTAAACAAAATCCTACGTGCAGGTAACAACCACGAAAAAGAATACGTGGTTCGTGTAGATAAACCTATTACGACTGAGTTCTTGAAGCAAATGGGCGCTGGCGTTCATATTCTCGATACGGTTACCTTGCCATGTAAGGTAGAGAAAGAGACCAAGTTCTCGTTCCGAATCACACTAACGCAAGGCCTTAACCGCCAAATTCGCCGTATGTGTGAAGCATTGGGTTACGAAGTATTTAAACTGCGCCGCGTTCGTATTATGAACATCTCACTAGACGGTATTCCTAACGGAAAATGGCGCTACCTGAGCGACGAAGAGATCACTGAAATTTTAGCGATGTGTGAAGGCTCTGTAAGTACTGAAGATGCGTCAAAAATGAACGCGAAAGGCCAGCGTATTCGTAAAGCGACAGACGCAAAACTTTTCGATAGCCGTGAAGAAAACCAAACTTCCACAGCGCGCCGCAATCAAAACGAAAATCGTACTCGCACTTACCGCGGTAACAATGCGGACGAATTCCGTCATGCACCTAACTCGAAACGAGGCCGTAATTCATCGAATGGTGAAAGCAGTGGCGGTGGCAATACCGAGAACTGGAAATCAAACTCTCGTTCAGAGCGTTCTACTTCAGATAAAAGCCGTTCGGATCGCAATCGCACAGATCGCGACAATAACGAACGTAGAAGCGGTAAGCCGACAAACCGCAGTCAAGATTCAAACAGACCGAACAAACCTGCACCGAAACGTGTTGGTGGTACTTTAGGTTTGAAAAAGTAGTCATAATTCTCCCTCAATGTGTAAACACATTTCAGGACGGGACAGTCGATAAAGAAACGCCCGCTAGATTAATCTAGCGGGCGTTTTTATTTGTGATCATGTACATTTATCGTTATGGAAAGCACAAGCTACAGGCATAGTTCAGCAAACTGACCACGCGTAAGTAGTACTAAGTCTTTCGGGTCTAGCTCGATCTCTAACCCTCTCTTCCCTGCACTCACACATATCGTTTCAAAATCGGTAGCGCTGGAATGAACAAAGGTAGGCAATGCTTTTTTCTGACCAAGAGGACTGATTCCTCCCACCACATAACCTGTCGTTTTCTGAGCAATATCTGGATCAGCCATCTCTGCTTTTTTACCTTTCGCCGCTTTTGCTGCAAACTTTAGATTTAGCTTCTGATCGACGGGAATAACGGCAACCGCCAAATCTTTCGCCACACCATTCAAGCTGAACAAAAGCGTTTTGAATACACGTTTGGGATCTTGACCAAGCGCTTCGACAGCCTCTAATCCATAATTCGTGTTATTCGCATCATGATGATACTGATGCACACTGTGAGCGATTTTCTTTTTCTTGGCGAGATTGATTGCAGGGGTCATAACAAATCCAAACGATAGATAAACAAAAAGCGACGCCGAGGCGTTAATGCCGATCAGTTA
>NZ_JBFRQW010000022.1:37735-70927 GCF_041472735.1 Vibrio sp. 10N.261.46.E11 | reverse complement strand
CCCGCAACCACATTACAGTTAAACGTTGATTTGATGCTTCTTAGCAGAAAAGGTTAACGGTTAGCTTATGCGATACTAGCTCAGTTGGTAGAGCGCAACCTTGCCAAGGTTGAGGTCATCGGTTCGAACCCGATGTATCGCTCCAGCTTTATATTTTTAGGAAGTAAATTCCTAGAGAGTCTCTTTTTAGAGACAAGATTCATCAACTTAATTGATGCATCCGGACGCGGGATGGAGCAGTTTGGTAGCTCGTCGGGCTCATAACCCGAAGGTCGTCGGTTCAAATCCGGCTCCCGCAACCACATTACAGTTGAACGTTGATTTGATGCTTCTTAGCAGAAAAGATGAACGGTTAGCTTATGCGATACTAGCTCAGTTGGTAGAGCGCAACCTTGCCAAGGTTGAGGTCATCGGTTCGAACCCGATGTATCGCTCCAGTTTACTTTTCATGGTAAACAAAACTCTTTAAGCCACAGTGTTTAAAGACGACCTTACCGGTCACGCTCTTTCTTTAATGCTGCGAAGCATAATCCCCCCAAAAAGCAAATAATCCTCCATTATGGTGGGTATTTTTTTGTCTTAAATTTTTGTTAGCAACAAGAATGCTAGTAAACATCAGGTCTCTGAAGCAGATACTTGAGGTTTTTCATATCTATAAACAGACTTATCCACAAAGTATCAAGTGTGGATAACTTGGTTGATAAAGTTATTTCAGACCTAATTCTTTACATTTCTCTAAAAGATCTTTCTTGTTTTCAGTATATTAGCTGAATTGTTCCGATCGTAACTCATTGTTTTTTATCAGGTTGAATGCTTACCTTGAATTTGATAAAAGATCGTTAACTTGTTGTTTTTTGATCTTAATCATTTATCGGTACTGTGTTTAACTTTACGTGGATGTCGGAAGTTTGCGAGAGTTCTGAATTTTTTCCACATTGTTAGAATTGAGAACAAGATCAAACATTGTTCGAGAATTATGTGCAACTAGTTGTTATGCATGGTGGGCTGTTGGTGTGGATTGACCTGCCAATCGTTGATGCCGAAGGGGGCTAGGCGTCTCTTGGAAGACCTTTCTCAACAATACGTATCAACCTGTGTTTTTTAGTAACGATTTTGCTGTTACTTTTTTGCTCGTTATTTGAGTTGGGTAATTGCTGTAGTTGTTTTTGCAAAGCCCATTCAATGTGAACGTCCAGTAAGTCACTTTCTCCTCTATGAGATTCCAGAGTTTCAACAATACGTTGTTGAAATGGTGCATTGCCCATCGCGACGAAAATGTTGCGTAACCATTGGGTATGTCCAATACGTCTTATCGCTGAGCCTTCCATCTTCTTTAGGAAGGTAGCTTCGTCCCAACTTGAAAGTGAAACAAGGTCTGCCTCTCGGAAGTCTTCTCTGCGGTGGAAGTCTGTTTGCTCAGTGAGTTCGGCATGGCGGTTCCACGGGCAAACTAATTGGCAATCATCGCAACCGTAGATACGATTTCCTATCGCGTCTCTAAATTCTTCCGGGATCACGCCATCATATTCAATGGTTAAGTACGAGATACATTTTCGAGCATCCACTACGCCATCAGCAATAATGGCGCCCGTTGGACAAGAGGTGATACATGCGGTGCATTTGCCGCACTCATCGACACTGGGTTCATCTGTTGGAAGAGGTATGTTAACTAACAATTCTCCTAGGAAGAACCAAGAGCCAGCGTCTTTATCAAGAATTAATGAGTGTTTACCTGTCCAGCCCAACCCTGCTTTTTGAGCGAGCGGTCGTTCCAAAATGGGCGCTGAGTCGACGAAAGGACGTGAGTCTAAACCTTCGACTTCCTTCTCGATTCTTTGTCCCAGTTTTTTCAACTGGTTACGGAACAACTTGTGATAATCGCGGCCTAAAGAATAGCGGCTGATATAACCTTGAGTGGTATCGCTTAGGTTAGAAGCAAATTGAGCTTCTGGTGGTAAGTAATTCATTCGAGCGCTGATCACTCGAATGGTGCCTGGGTGAAGTTCATTGGGACGAGCACGCATCATCCCATGTCGAGCCATCCAATCCATTTCGCCGTGGTTGCCAGCATCTAGCCATGCTTGAAGAGGGGCTTCATGTTCACTTAAATCAACATCGCAGATGCCAACTTTTTGAAAGCCGAGCTCTTTTCCCCAGATTTTAATTTTTTCAGCAAGATGGTCTAGATTCATGGCTTAATTCTTATTTTCTCTGTTTTACAATTAGAGATAAGGCTAATTAAAATTAGGTTCGGCAAAAATGGGGGCGGATCTTAACGGATCTTAGTGGTATTGACCAGAACAGACGTGTTTTGATCAGTATTTTTCATAGAACTTACACTTGAGTGCTTGTCTCCCAAAAGCATCACGGTTTACTATTCTTGTTCTTTTGATTTTTATATAGTCAACGATCGATTTTTAGAGAACGTATTCATGAGCACGAAACAATTTACTTTGAAAGATGAACAAGCAACGATTCAATTAGGAACGGAGCTTTCTAATCTTTGCTCACAGCAGACAACTATTTATCTGCATGGTGATCTTGGCGCAGGTAAAACGACCTTCAGTCGTGGTTTTGTAAAAGCACTTGGCCATCAAGGAAATGTAAAGAGCCCAACGTATACTCTAGTTGAACCTTATCAACTTGCCGATTGGCAGGTGTACCATTTTGATCTTTATCGCCTAGCCGATCCTGAAGAATTAGAGTTTATGGGGATTCGTGACTACTTCACGCCAGATGCTATCTGTTTGGTTGAATGGCCAGAGAAAGGTTATGGAATGCTACCAGAAGCCGATTTGGATATTGATATTCGTTACCAAGACGATCACCGCATTGTTTCTTTAACCGCTAACAGTGAATACGGACAGCGCTTACTTAGTCAGTTGGAGTTATGTTGATTTCTAGACGCCTTATTTCAGCAGTAGCTATGTTGGCTGCTGTTTTTTCTATATTGTTTTCTTCACTTGTTTCTGCAAACTCACTAAAGAGTTTAAGGGTTTGGCCTTCTCCAGAAGAAACTCGTGTGGTTATCGATTTAAAATCAGAAGCGGATTTCAGCTATTTCACCCTGAGTAGCCCGAGTCGCTTGGTTGTTGATTTAAAAAAGACCAACCTTGCAACTAAGTTACCGGTCGTGGTGAAAGACAGCCCCGTTCTATCTAAGATTCGTAAAAGCTCTCCGCCAGACAAAAACACCTATCGCTTGGTTTTTGAGTTAAAGAAGTCGTCTAAAGCAGAGTTGTTTAAACTCAGTCCGACTCCTGGTGGTCAGTACGGACATCGCTTGGTGATCGATTTGCCTCATGGTGCGGCAAGTAAAGGCAAAGCAACATCAACGCCGAGTAAGCCAACAGTGAGTAAGAACCTCAATCAAGTTAAGCGTCAGCGTGATGTTCTGATTGTGATTGACCCAGGCCACGGTGGTGAAGATCCTGGTTCCATTGGCCCATCTCGTAAATATGAGAAGAATGCGACTCTTAGTATTTCGAAAAAGATCGCTGCGCAGTTGAATGCAGTTCCGGGAATCAAAACGCGTTTAACACGTAATGCTGATTACTTTGTAAACCTGAACAGACGTGTTGCAATTGCTCGTGAGAACGAAGCACACCTCTTGATCTCTATTCACGCCGATGCCTTTACGACGCCTCAACCAAGAGGTGGTTCGGTATTCGTGTTGAATACTCGACGGGCAAATACTGAGATTTCCCGTTGGATTGAGAACAAAGAGAAGCAGTCAGAATTGCTGGGCGGCAGCGGTGCTGCGTTTACTGGCAATATTGCAGATAAAAACGTCAACCAAACCCTGCTTGATTTGCAGTTTAGCCACTCTCAAAAAGAGGGCTATAAACTGGCAACGACTATTCTCTCTGAAATGGGTAAGGTCGCAAAACTGCATAACAGTAAGCCAATTAACACCAGCTTGGCAGTGTTACGTTCACCACAAATTCCATCGGTACTTGTAGAAACGGGCTTTATTTCGAATCCGACTGAAGAGAAGCTTCTTTTCCAACGTTCGCATCAAGACAAACTTGCGCGAGCTGTGACCAAAGCGGTCGTTAAATATTTGAAAGCGAATCCACCAGAAGGGATTGTTATTTCTAACGCGGCGGCATCTTCTAACTCTACCAGTCAGCACAAAGTACAGCGTGGTGAATCATTGTCTGTGATTGCGAAGAGGTACGGCACGTCTACACAAGCATTAGTGAAGTTGAATGGTTTGAAGTCGACGAGCTTAGCGGTAGGGCAAATTCTAAAAATTCCAAGCTCGGGTTCACAAGCGGCTACCACAACAAGCAGTAAAACGGTGACACACACGGTTAAGTCTGGAGAGTACTTAGGCAAGATAGCTAGCCGTTACAAAGTATCGGTAGCAAGCATTAAACGTGAGAACCGCTTGAAATCAGAAACCGTGAGAGTAGGCCAAAAGTTACGTATTACGGTTGAAGTAAAAGATATACCTCTACGTAAACATAAAGTCGCAAGAGGCGATTATCTTGGCAAGATTGCTTCGAAATATGGTGTGAGCGTCAACAGTATCCGTCAAGCAAACAAACTACGTTCCGATGAGTTGGCCATTGGCCAAGTGCTGATTATTCCGCACAAATAGTTGGCTAATGTTGAAGTAATGTTTAGAACATAGAAGCAATCTCAAACGCGAGAAGTGCTTCTATAAATGGCAGTAAGGTAGCTATACATATGACGATCAAAATACTGCCAGCTCGGCTAGCTAACCAAATCGCAGCGGGTGAAGTGGTAGAAAGACCTGCTTCTGTTGTGAAAGAGTTGGTTGAGAACAGTTTGGATTCTGGTGCGACACGTATCGATATCGATATCGAGAAAGGTGGCGCTAAGATGATCCGTGTTCGTGACAACGGCAAGGGCATTGTTAAAGATGAGCTTGCCTTGGCATTAAGCCGTCATGCTACCTCTAAAATTCATACTCTTGATGACCTTGAAGCGATCGTCAGCCTAGGTTTCCGAGGTGAAGCACTGGCGAGTATTAGCTCTGTTGCCCGCCTAACTATGACTTCACGTCCTACGACTCAGGATCAAGCTTGGGCTGCACATAGTGAAGGTCGTGATATGCAGGTGAAACTGCAGCCGGCAGCGCATCCCATTGGCACCTCGGTTGAGGTATTGGATCTGTTCTTCAATACTCCGGCACGACGTAAATTCTTACGCACCGAGAAAACTGAATTCACGCATATCGATGAGCTGCTTAAACGCATTGCATTGAGCCGTTTTGATGTGACGATTAACCTTCGTCATAACGGTAAAATGATTCGTCAGTACCGCGCTGCAAAAACACAAGTTCAAGCCGAAAAGCGCATCGCAGCAGTATGTGGCAATCCTTTTGTTCGCCATATGCTTAAGATCGAACTTGAGCATCAAGGCTTAAAACTTCATGGCTGGATCACCACGCCTGAAGGAGCAAGACAACAAAGCGATCTGCAATACTGTTATGTGAATGGTCGTATGATGCGTGACAAGCTGATCAATCATGCGATTCGTCAAAGCTACGAAACTAGCTTGCGCCCCGACCAATTCGCGACGTATGTGTTGTTCATTGAGCTAGACCCACATCAGGTGGACGTGAATGTTCATCCTGCAAAACATGAAGTGCGTTTTCATCAAGCCCGCCTTGTACACGACTTTATCTACCAAGCCTTGAGTGATGGCTTAGCCCAAAGCAAACAAATTGATGCAGCACCGATCAAGCAGTCTGCGTTTCATCAGTCAGAAGTGATGCATCATCAGCAAGGTAGCTCGAATCCGGGTATCGGAGAGATTGCCAGTTTCTCAGAGCCTGAAAGCATAATGCCGAGCAGTTCAGAACAACCTCAAGTATCTGATAGTGAAAGATATGCTATTGAGCAAACGCCAGCCTACCCAAGAAAAGCCGAATCTGAACAGGTTTATGATAACCCTCAGCACAGCGTTAATGATGGTGGGCAGCGTTATAGCTCACCAGCTAACCGAGGTTCATCGTCTAGCAGAGGCTCGTCGGATCGCGAAACCAGTTTTACAGGCTCGCCTCGCCAAGAGTGGATAGAGTCTCGACCTGAACCTAAAAAAGAAAAAGAGCCGCACCAACATCATGGTGAGCCTGCTCCATCTAAGCGAGAAGTGAAGGCCTATAAAGAGCTTCTGAAAACGCCAGATTTTGATGACCAAGTTGTAGAACCATCCTCACCTCTCGAGCATGTGGCACCAGTAGAAACCAGAGACAACTTAGAAAATATAGACAGCATAGAAAATAAAGAAGCTAAGCCTGCTCAACAGAACTCTGTTCATTTAAAGCCAAGAGCACCTGTGACGGACTTAGGCAAAGCAGTCTCGGTAGTGGAACGCCAATATTTGGTGATGGGTAATAAGAACGGCAGTGTGTTGGTTTCTTTGGCTAAGGCTGAGTTATTGCGTGTTGTTGGCCAGCTTGATACGCGTGATGGCGCGTTAAAGAGCCAACCATTATTAGTGCCTTTATCCATCAAATTAGGCGCTGATTTAGTCGATGTCGCTAAGGCGCTAAGTCCAATACTGTCTGTGCTTGGTATCGAGCTTAAAGCTAGGAATAACGAAGCGATAATGGTGATGGGAGTGCCTTCTCCTTTGAGGCAGCAAAACTTACAAATTTTGATCCCAGATCTGTTATCTTACGCGGCTTCAATAAACGCTCAGGCCTCGGAAACTCAAGGCCATAGCTTTTCTAGCGATACGTTACCATTACTGGTTAACTGGATCGGGATTCAGACAGCACAAGTAAAAAACGACTACACTTTATCTGAAGCGGTTCAACTAGTTGGGGAACTTGAACAACTTTGGCATGGTCTACTTCCATTAGATGATCCAGAGTTTGTTAATCCTATCGACTTTTCTGCAACCATCGCTGCTTTTATGGCTTAGTTTGTAGGTGAATTTTCACAGCTGAGTTTTAGATAAATTAAGCTTATTTACGGCTTCGGCTGTTTACGATTTAACTGTTGCGATGAGGCTTTTCTTAGTAAACAAGTGTATCGCGACATGAAGCCTTTTAATTAAGTGCTCTAACAGAGAAATAAATACAAAATATCATGACTGAAAAATTACCTTTAGCGTTGTTTTTAATGGGCCCAACGGCATCAGGAAAAACAGATTTAGCTATCCGCTTGCGTCAGAAATACCCGGTAGAGATCATCAGTGTCGATTCGGCGCTAATCTACAAAGAGATGGATATTGGTACTGCTAAGCCGGATGCAGGAGAGCTCGCGCTCGCGCCTCATCGCTTGATTGATATTCTCGATCCAAGCGAAGCGTATTCTGCGGCTGACTTTCGTCGTGATGCGATCAGTGAAATGAATAATATTGTAGCGGAAGGTAAAATCCCGCTACTTGTTGGTGGCACAATGCTTTACTACAAAGCATTGTTGGAAGGTTTATCGCCATTACCCGCAGCGGATCAAGAGATTCGTAAGCAGATTGAAGCGGAATCTATCGAACAAGGTTGGCAGGCATTGCACGATCAATTAAGAGAGATAGATCCCGTATCCGCTGAAAGAATACACCCAAATGATCCACAAAGGCTTTCAAGGGCATTGGAAGTTTACCGAATTTCGGGTAAAACATTAACAGAGCTAACTCAAACGAAAGGCGACAGCCTGCCATTTCGTGTAAAACAATTTGCAATAGCTCCCAAGGAAAGGAAAGAACTCCATCTCCGCATTGAGCTGCGTTTCGAGAAGATGATAGAAGCAGGATTTGAAGAGGAAATGAAGGCGTTGCACGCCAGAGAAGATCTTCATCCTGAACTGCCATCGATCCGATGCGTTGGTTATAGGCAGATGTGGGATTATTTAGACGGTAATTGTGATTTAGACGAAGCGGTTTTCCGTGGTGTTTGTGCAACCCGTCAGTTGGCCAAGCGACAAATCACCTGGTTGCGCAGTTGGGATGATTTAACTTGGTTAGATAGCGAAAACATTGATCAAGCGTTAGAAACTCTTTCAGATGCAATAGCATCTGATTAGTATTGCTGTGTATAATGTGATCGCTTTTGCGTGAATATACTCTGGAAAGGATCCGTTATTGAGGCTTTTAAAAAATCACAGCCTTTCAATAACAACGGAGTTTTTTTATTCATTTAGCTCAGATGCAAAGGCCGCACCTTTTTGTGCACCACTAGCTAAATAATTACAACAAAATACAAATAAGGAAAATAAAATGGCTAAGGGGCAATCGCTACAAGACCCATTCCTAAATGCACTCCGTCGTGAGCGCATTCCAGTCTCTATCTATCTTGTCAACGGCATTAAGCTGCAAGGTCAGATCGAGTCTTTCGATCAATTCGTGATCTTATTGAAGAACACAGTAAACCAAATGGTTTACAAGCATGCGATTTCTACTGTGGTACCTGCACGTGCAGTTAGTCACCACAGCGGCGAGCAACGCACGCCATCTGATCGTCCAGAGAAGACTGAAGATTAATCGTTCAATTGATACAGCTTACGCTGTAATAAGGAGTTGGTTGCTTGTTTGACCGTTATGAATCCGGCGAGCGAGCCGTACTTGTTCATATCAACTTCACGCAAGAGGGAGAGTGGGAAGACCTAAGTGAATGTGAAATGCTGGTCTCCTCAGCGGGGGTAGAAACGCTACAAGTGATTACTGGTAGCCGACAATCCCCACTCCCTAAATACTACGTTGGAGAAGGTAAAGCCCTAGAAATCGCACAAGCTGTTCAGCTAACCGGTGCTGAAATTGTGATTTTTAACCACTCCCTATCTCCTGCCCAAGAGCGAAACCTCGAGCAATTGTGTAAATGTCGTGTGATTGATCGCACGGGTTTGATCTTAGATATCTTTGCACAACGTGCGCGAACTCATGAAGGTAAGCTACAAGTTGAGCTCGCTCAACTTCGTCATATCTCTACCCGATTGATTCGTGGTTGGACTCACCTTGAAAGGCAGAAAGGTGGTATTGGTCTTCGTGGTCCAGGTGAAACTCAACTGGAAACCGATCGACGTTTGTTGCGTGACCGTATAAAGGCAATACTGCGTCGTTTAGCGAAAGTCGCTAAGCAGCGTGAACAAGGACGACGTGCTCGTAATCGAGCTGAAATCCCAACAATTTCTTTGGTTGGTTATACCAACGCAGGGAAATCAACACTTTTCAATCGCATCACAAGTGCGGGTGTTTATGCGGCAGACCAACTGTTTGCAACCTTAGACCCAACACTACGTAAGATTGATTTGGCAGATGTCGGTCCTGCAATTCTCGCAGATACCGTAGGTTTTATCCGTCATCTACCACACGACTTGGTCGCTGCGTTCAAGGCAACATTACAAGAGACGCAGGAAGCTGACATTTTGTTACATGTTGTTGATGCCAGTGATGACCGTTTTCGTGAGAACATTCAGGCTGTTCATGAAGTATTAGAAGAAATCGATGCTCATGAAGTGCCAACCCTTGTAGTCATGAACAAAATTGACTGCATGGAAGACCAAAAACCTCGAATTGAAAGAGACGAAGAGGGCGCACCTCGCGCTGTTTGGGTTTCTGCAATGGAAGGAGAAGGTATTGAACTGCTGTTTGAAGCTTTAACTGAGCGTTTAGCTAGCCAGATGGTTCAATTCCGGTTGTGTATTCCACATCAACATCAGGGCCGTATTCGCAGCTTATTCTTTGAGATGAAATGTATTCAACAAGAAGAGTATGATGAAAATGGTAACTTGTTGATAGATATCCGAATGCAACAAATAGATTGGTCTAAACTTGAAAAAAGAGAAGGGGCGCTCTTAGGTGGCTTTATCGTTACCAAAGAGACTGCTACAGTATAACGTCATATCAAATGATGGAGCTTTCTAATGGCGTGGAATGAGCCTGGAAATAACAACAACGGCGATAATAACGGCCGCGATAACGACCCTTGGGGTAAGAACAATAATCGCGGCGGCCGAGATCAAGGACCGCCAGACTTAGACGAAGTGTTTAGTAAACTAAGTCAAAAGTTAGGTGGCAAGTTTGGTAAAAAAGGTGGCAACGGTAACGGGCCATCTATTGGTGGTGGCGGTGCGATTGGCTTTGGTGTCATTGCTGTCATTGCGATTGCTATCTGGTTCTTCGCTGGTTTCTATACCGTTGGCGAAGCAGAAAGAGCAGTAGTACTTCGACTGGGTCAGTTCGACCGTATCGAGGAACCTGGTCTTAACTGGCACCCACGCTTTATCGATGAAATCAAAGATGAGCAACTGGTAAACGTTCAAGCGATTCGTTCTCTACGTGCTGCTGGCACCATGCTAACGAAAGATGAAAACGTTGTGACCGTTGAAATGGGTGTTCAATACCGTGTTTCTGACCCATACAAATACTTGTATCGTGTAACGAATGCAGACGACAGTTTACGCCAAGCAACCGATTCTGCGCTTCGTGCGGTAATTGGTGACTCACTAATGGATAGTATCTTGACAAGTGGTCGTCAGCAGATTCGTCAAAGCACTCAAGAAACGTTGAACCGTATTATTGATAGCTACGACATGGGTATTCTGATTGTTGACGTGAACTTCCAGTCAGCACGTCCACCTGAGCAAGTGAAAGATGCATTTGATGATGCTATCGCGGCTCGTGAGGATGAAGAGCGTTTCGAGCGTGAAGCTGAAGCTTACCGAAATGACATTCTTCCCAAAGCAACAGGTCGTGCTGAGCGTTTGAAGAAAGAAGCGGTGGGTTACTCAGAGCGCACAGTTAATGGTGCTCTAGGTCAAGTGGCTCAGTTCGAGAAACTGCTACCTGAATACCAAGCAGCTCCTGAAGTAACACGTAACCGTATGTACCTAGATACAATGGAAAAAGTGTACTCAAGCACATCGAAAGTCCTGATTGATTCAGAATCAAGCGGTAATTTGCTATACCTACCAATTGATAAGCTAGGCGCACAAGGTGGTTCTCAGTCGGGCACTCGCCCTGCAAAAGCATCATCAGCTTACGATCAAATTGAGTTAGAAACTCAAGCGGATCCAAAGTCTAGCACTCAAACTCGTTCAGACAGTTCACGCCAAGGGAGATACTAATAATGCGTAAATTAATGATCCCTGTATTAGTTGTGACGATTGCCCTTCTATTGATGTCACTATTTGTGATTCAAGAAGGCGAACGTGGCATGGTAATTCGTTTTGGTCGAGTTCTCGATGACAACGGCGTATCACGAATCTATGAACCAGGCCTGCACTTTAAACTGCCTATGTTTGATCGCGTAAAAGTACTTGATGCTCGTATTCAAACTATGGATGGTCGTTCTGACCGTTTCGTAACATCAGAGAAAAAAGACGTTCTAATTGATACCTACGCAAAATGGCGTATTGCTGATTTTGGACGTTTTTATCTGAGTACTGGCGGCGGCAATATCATGACGGCAGAAGCACTTCTTGAGCGTAAAGTGACAGATGTTCTTCGTTCTGAGATTGGTTCTCGTGAAATTAAGCAGATTGTGTCAGGTCCTCGTAATAAGGACATCCTGCCAGACTCTGCTGATAGCGAAGTCGTCACAACGGTAGCGGCTGCAGAAGCTCTAGAAGTTGATGGCGAACGCGATAAGATCATGGAAAACGTTTTGTCTGGAACGTCAGAAAGTGCGATGGCTGATTTAGGTGTTGAAGTTGTTGATTTCCGAATGAAGAAGATTAACCTTCCTGACGAAATCAGTGAATCTATCTACCGCCGTATGCGTGCAGAACGTGAATCGGTTGCTCGTAGACACCGTTCTCAAGGTCGTGAGAAAGCAGAAGTTATCCGCGCTCAAGCTGAGCTAGAAGTCGCGACTGTTCTTGCTGAAGCGGACCGTACTGCTCGAGTGACTCGTGGTGATGCTGACGCAGAAGCTGCGAAGATCTACTCTGACGCGTACAACAAAGACCCTGAGTTCTTTGGCTTCATGCGTTCACTGCAAGCTTATGAGACATCATTTAGCGATAAGAGCGACATTCTAGTACTGGATCCGAAGACAGACTTCTTCCAATACATGAATCAAGCAAGCGGTGTTCAAGCAAAATAAGCTGATTCGTTAGTTGAAAAGCGAATGCTCAGTTCAAGTAACGAAATATACTAAAATTAAAAAGGCTCCCATCATGGGAGCCTTTTTGTTTTTTGGCAGCTGATCATTCACTGTTTTGGAATCTAAAGGGAGCCGCTCAGTAGCGTTGTGCTTTGAGAAAGCCTAACGGTAAGTCATGAACGCGATAACCACTCCCGCAACAACAAGGCAGCCTCCGATACGGCGCAGCTGAGTGTCTGGCTGCTCACTGAGTTGAGCGACCATGTTTCTCCAACCATTGGGCGCAATTAAGGGACCAAGCCCTTCGACGATAAGAACAAGCCCAATAGCGAGCCAAATTGATTGAGACATGGTTCTGCCTTTTGTCTATAAAAACACAATGATATCAGTATCTTTACACATCTTCGTTCGAATATCGCTGGTTTATTTTTGTACAGCATTAACGTTTATGAACAAAAAGTGACTGCAAGAAGTGTGATTCAGTGCTAGAATCCATTTTTAATTAGCAACAGAAATTGGAAAGATGGGAAATAACGTAGTCGTTCTAGGCACCCAATGGGGTGATGAAGGTAAAGGTAAAATCGTTGACCTTTTAACTGAAGATGCAAAATACGTGGTTCGCTACCAAGGCGGTCACAATGCAGGTCACACACTTGTAATTGACGGTGAAAAAACCGTTCTTCACTTAATTCCATCAGGCATCCTACGTAATAACGTTAAATGTGTTATTGGTAACGGTGTAGTATTATCGCCTGACGCACTTCTTAAAGAAATGAAGCCTCTTGAAGATCGCGGTATTCCAGTACGTGAACGTCTTTTCATCTCTGAAGCTTGTCCTCTAATTCTTCCGTACCACATTGCTATCGACAACGCGCGTGAAATCGCTCGTGGCGCTAAAGCTATCGGTACAACAGGTCGTGGTATCGGTCCTGCTTACGAAGATAAAGTTGCTCGTCGCGGTCTACGCGTTGGCGACCTTTTCGATAAAGAAGCATTTGCTGAGAAGCTAAAAGAAGTTATGGAATTCCACAACTTCCAACTAGAGCACTTCTACAAAGCTGAAACAGTAAGCTACGAAGAAGTTCTTGAGCAAGCGATGAGCTACGCAGACATGTTAACTGCGATGGTTATCGACGTAACTGACGAACTAGACGCAGCACGTAAGCGCGGCGACAAGATCATGTTCGAAGGTGCTCAAGGTACGCTACTAGATATCGACCACGGTACTTACCCATACGTAACGTCTTCTAACACGACTGCTGGTGGTGTTGCTGCAGGTTCTGGTTTCGGTCCTCGTCACATCGGTTACATCCTTGGTATTACTAAGGCTTACTGTACTCGTGTTGGTTCAGGTCCATTCCCAACTGAGTTATACGATGGCCTTGAGAAGCAAGACCCAGTTGGTAAGCACCTAGGCGATGTTGGTCACGAGTTTGGCGCAACAACTGGTCGTCTACGTCGTACTGGTTGGTTCGATGCTGTTGCTATGCGTCGTGCAATCCAAATCAACTCTCTATCTGGTATGTGTCTAACTAAACTAGACGTTCTAGATGGCCTAGAAGAACTGAAAATCTGTACTGGTTACAAGATGAAAGATGGTTCTATTCTAGAAGTTTCTCCAATGGCTGCTGAGTCATTCGAAGAAGCGACGCCAATCTACGAAACAATGCCTGGTTGGTCTGAAAACACATTTGGTGCTAAATCTATCGACGCGCTTCCACAAGCTGCTCTAGATTACATCAAGCGTATCGAAGACCTAACTGGCGTTCCAATTGATATCGTATCAACTGGCCCAGATCGTAACGAAACTATCATCAAGGTTCACCCATACGGCGCATAATGCCTGTTGAGTGATTACCACAGCACAAAACGTACTGTGATAATGAAATAGTTTTCTAAAAGCCGACTTTATTAAGTCGGCTTTTTAATACCTGTAATTTAGGGGCTAAGCTTTGAATGGTGATCTTTTGAACGCCATATGGCAAAATATTGCCCATTAGCGGCAAGTTTTGTCTAAAGCCGTCAAGGTTATTGCCGATACAGATATCATGGAAAGTGAAGTTCACCCTATTTTGGTGCGTGCAGAAATCGTCTGCTGCCCTCAATAGATAACTTTAACGACAGATAATAGAGTGCAGGTATGAAGCTACGAATTGTAGCAGCTTCATTGATAGTGGCGCTGAGCTCACCCTTGAGTCATGCAGATTTGGCTGATGTGGGAGAGCCCGTTCCAATATATACTGAAGCTGAACTGATTAATTTAATCGAGAATAATCAACACCTAGAGCGAGTGAAAGCTGATAAGTGCCAGTTAGTTGAAGATATCGTTGCTCGTGCAACGCGTATTAGCTTGCCTTCTTATGAGTTTTTATACGGTGATATGTTGGCTTGGGGTGTGTGTGTTCCGCAAGATGTAGAGCTTGGTCTTTACTATATGGAAAACGCGGCACATCAAGGCTTACCGACGGCACTCGAGCAGCTAGGACGTTATTATTCTCTTGGCACTTTGGTGCAACAAGACAAAGAGCGTGCGATCCCGTATTTACGTGAAGCTGCCTCGATGGGTAACTTAAGTGCAAGCATCCACTTAGCAGAACTCTTGTTACGTGACTATGGCAGCCCGTTGGATTATGAAGATGCTTACCGTTGGTTATATAACTCGGTGACAGCGGATCAAAGGCAACATAAGCGTATTACTGTGCTTCGAAGCGGTTTAGAGCGGAGAATGCCAGACAACATTATCGCTCGAGCAAAACGTCGAGATGTCTTCTGGTAAGATCCAATAGTAGATTAGAGTTAATGATTAACAACTGCACTCGTTAATCATCTGTCTTGATATTGAAAGATCGATATAAAAAGGCCTCATAGGTAAATACCCATGAGGCCTTTTTTGATCTGAACGGAAAGCCGTTTATTTCATTCGATGACGTTACTGAACAACTTCACCAGATTCAATTACCGTCTTACGAACGACTTTGGTGAAATCGAGTGCTTCTTGGCGAATTTGATCTTCATCGACCGTTAGCATGTCGCGATCTTGCATGATGATCTTGCCATCAACGATGGTGTGACGAACATGACCCGAGTTAGCTGAGTAAACTAATGCTGAGTATGGGTTGTATACCGGAACCATGTTTGGCGCTTTGGTGTCGATCACTATGATGTCGGCTAGCTTGCCTGATTCAAGAGAGCCGATCTTATCTTCCATGTGTAGCGCTTTTGCCGCGCCCATTGTCGCCATGTCGATCACTTTGATCGGCGGCATTGCAGCACGATCTTTATTAACTAGCTTGTGAACCTTAGCGACTTGGTTGAACTCATCAATGGTGCTCAATGTGTTACCAGACATTGGGCCATCAGTACCTAAACCGATACGTACATTTTCGTCATACATCTTAAGCGCAGGTGATACGCCTTTTGCCGACTTGATGTTGGCACTCATGTTATGAGCCACGCCCATATCTGATTTTTTCACTAGCTCGATATCATGATCGTCTACTAGGATCATGTGTGCGCCAACTAAATTTTTGTTTAGTGCACCAATGCTGTCCATGTATTGAACCGGAGATAAACCTTCAGCTCGTTTTGCAATTTTTTCTTCTTCACGATGAGATTCAGCTAAGTGAATCATTACTGGAACATCAAGTTCTAGAGAAAGCTTTGCTACTTTTTGAAGGACTTCGGTTGTGTTGGTGTAAGGGGCGTGAGGAGCAAATGCAGGCGTAATACGCGGGTGATCTTTATATTCTTCAATGAAGTTTAAAGCGTATTTAATACCTTCTTCCGCGTTTGCTGCATCAGCTACTGGGAATTTGATTACTGTTTCGCCTAATACTGCACGCATACCAATTTTATCAACAGTTTTAGCGACTTCGTCTTCAAAGTAGTACATATCAGCGTAAGTAGTTACGCCACCTTTTACCATTTCAACGTTACCAAGGTTAGCGCCTATACGAACCATATCGCGAGATACTAACTTAGCTTCAAGTGGGAAGATGTAGCGGTGCAAGCGATCAGGCACATCATCGGCCAACGAACGAAAAACCGTCATGGATACGTGAGTATGAGTATTGATGAGACCTGGCATTACGATATCGCCATCAACGTCTAGCACTTGTTTAGCTTGGTACTGCTTCTCTAGTGAAGCATCGCCAACCGCAATGATTTTGTTGTCTTTGACGACAACAGTGCCGCTCTCGTAAACCGTTTTTTCTTGGTTCATGGTTAGAACCATGGCATCGGTTATCATCAGGTCAGCTTTTTCCATTGCTGAGCTCGCAAATGGAAATAGAGCTAGGCTTGCCATCGCTGAAGCCAATAGGGTACGTTTTAGTTTCATATCAATACTCAGAACAGGTGTTGGTAAATTGTGTGGATAATAGAGTATTTCATTCATGGCGCAAACGTTTGTTTTATCGTTTGCTTGAAATTTTGATGATAGTCCGCGTCTATGAAGTGATGTTTCACAAAGTGAAGATATGTATCAATCTTAGGTTATTTTAGGCTTTTCCAAAGCATATCTGTAGCTTACCTCTAGCATCAGATATACTAGGGGTAATATACCTTCCTTGCTTAAGCAGGCCCGCCTATGTCAAAAAACACACCAATGTCAGAAAATACGACAGCGACAACCACTGTTGATCCTTTTGCCGACCGAGAGTCGAAAAATTACGAAAACCCAGTACCAAGCCGAGAGTTCATTATTTCGTTTCTAACAGATGCGAATATTCCTATGAACCGCAACGATCTATTCGAAGCTTTGGGTTTGGCTGGAGAGGAACAATATGAAGGGCTGCGCCGTCGTTTACGTGCAATGGAACGTGATGGACAGCTTATCTTTACCCGTCGTCAGTGTTACGCATTGCCTGAGAAGATGGAATTGATTAAAGGCTTTGTGATTGGTCATAAAGACGGTCATGGTTGGGTTCGCCCAGACGGCAGTGTGGGGAAAGACAATGATATCGTGCTGCCGCATCATCAGATGAAAACCATCATGCACGGTGATTACGTATTGGTTCAGCCTACTGACAACAGTAAGCGTGGTCGTCGTGAAGGCCGTTTGGTTCGTGTGCTTGAAGAGCGTAAAACGCCACTTGTTGGTCGCTTCTTCCTAGAGTACGGCCATTCTTATGTGGTTGCTGATGATTCGCGTATTAGTCACGACATCCAGATCCCAACTGAGCATAAAGGCGGTGCTCGAATGGGTAATGTGGTTGTGATTGAAATTACGGACCGTGGTGGTCGCTCTCGTAACATGATGGGTAAAGTGACCGAAGTTCTTGGTGAGAATATGGCTCCGGGTATGGAAACGCAGATCGCGATCCGTACTCACCAGATCCCACAAGAGTGGCCTGAAGCGGTAGATAAGCAAATCGAAAACCTCGGTGAGCATGTTCCTGAAGAAGCAAAAGAAGGACGTGTTGATCTACGTAAACTGCCATTGGTTACCATTGATGGTGAAGATGCGCGTGACTTCGATGATGCGGTTTACTGTGAAGCGAAGAAAGGCGGCGGCTGGCGTCTATGGGTAGCGATTGCTGACGTAAGTTACTACGTTCGCCCAGATACAGCGCTAGACAAAGAAGCGATTAACCGTGGTAACTCGGTATACTTCCCGTCACAAGTTGTACCAATGCTGCCTGAAGTGCTTTCAAATGGTTTGTGTTCATTGAACCCTCAAGTAGACCGTTTATGTATGGTGTGTGAGATGACTATCTCAGACAAAGGTAAGCTGTCGGGCTACAAGCACTACGAAGCGGTAATGAACTCTCATGCTCGTCTTACTTATAACAAAGTAGGCGCGATCTTAGATGGCAATGAAGAATTACGTGAACGTTACGAACCAGAAGTACCACATCTTGAAGAGCTTCATAAGATGTACAAGGTGCTTAAGAAAACGCGTGACGAACGTGGTGCGATTGAATTTGAAACGGTAGAAACTAAGTTTATCTTCAATGCGGATCGTAAGATTGACCGTATTGAGCCTGTAATTCGTAACGATGCACACAAGATCATCGAAGAATGTATGATCCTTGCGAATATCGCATCGGCATCTTACGTAGAAAAAGCAAAAGAGCCTGCGCTGTACCGTGTTCACGATACTCCGGGTGAAGAGCGCTTAATGGGCTTCAAGAGCTTCTTAAGTGAATTAGGTTTAACGCTGGAAGGTGGCCTGTCGCCATCTCCGGTAGATTATGCACAACTGATGCAACAGATTAACGAACGTGAAGATCGTGAATTAATCCAAACCATGCTACTTCGCTCAATGAAGCAAGCGGTATACAACGCGGATAACGCGGGTCACTTTGGTCTAGCTCTTAAGCGCTATGCTCACTTTACCTCGCCAATTCGTCGTTACCCAGATTTGCTATTGCACCGTGCGATTAAGTACCTTATTGCGAAAGAAGAAGGTCGTAACAGCGAGCGTTGGACGCCAACCGGTGGTTACCACTACACTTTCGATGATATGGACTTCTACGGCGAACAGTGTTCAATGACTGAGCGTCGTGCTGATGACGCTACACGTGAAGTGAACGACTGGCTGAAATGTGAATACATGCAAGACCATGTTGGCGAAGTGATGGATGGCGTGATTGCCAACGTGACTGGCTTCGGTTTCTTTGTGCGTCTAACTGAACTGCACATCGATGGTCTGGTGCATATTTCTGCGCTAGCGAATGACTACTACCAATTTGATGCTGTTGGTCAGCGTCTAGTGGGTGAAAGCTCAGGTAATATCTACCGCTTGGGTGATTCGGTTAAAGTGAAGGTTTCTGCGGTTAACTTAGAAACTCGTCAAATCGACTTTGATTTAGAAGACACCGATCGTCAGCCGCGTGGTAAAGGTAAAACAGCCAAGAAGCGTGCAGCTGAAGCGATGAAAAAGGCGAAAAGCAAGAAGCGTTCAGCGGTGAAGAGTAATAAGCCAGGTGTAGCAGCGAAGCCTTTGGTTGAACCGACTAAGCGACCTGATGGAAGCAGTGAAAGTTCTGCTAAGAAGAAAAAGCCAGCGAATAAAACTGGTGCTGCTAAAGCTCGAGCGAAGAAAAAGCGCGCAGCAAGCCGTAAGCCAAAGGCTGATAAGTCTTAAGCTATCGTCATTACAGTGACGAGTAGCGCTTAAACGTCTAACGAATTTAAATGCGAGAGTATCAGGCGGAAGATGCATGCTCTCGAAATAAACAATACAGAGATGGGTGCATCGGGTTTGATGACATTCACCTCTGAGCAATTAGAGTAACCAGAGACAATGAGTAACGAATTTATTTACGGTATTCACGCGGTGAAAGCCGTACTAGAAAAAGATCCAGCACGTTTTATCGAAGCGTATGTACTGAAAGGGCGTCAAGACGATCGCCTGCTTCCATTACTGAATCAATTGCAGCAATTTGGTGTTTCGATTCAACAAATGGGTCGTAAGCCGCTTGATGAAAAAGCACAAGGTGCGAATCACCAAGGTCTTATTGCTAAGGTGAAGCCTGCTAAGCAGCTTAATGAAACTCACCTAGACGATATCCTTGCGCAGCACGAACAGCCTCTGCTGTTGGTTCTAGACGGCGTAACAGACCCTCACAACCTAGGTGCTTGTCTGCGTAATGCGGATGCCGCGGGTGTTGCTGCTGTTATCGTACCGAAAGACCGCTCTTCGCCGCTAACAGCAACGGTAAGCAAGGTAGCGTGTGGTGCGGCTGAAACCGTTCCTCTAGTACGTGTAACCAACCTCGCTCGAACAATGCGTGCACTGCAAGAACAGGGTGTATGGTTTGTGGGTACCGCAGGTGAAGCAACGCATGATATCTACCAAGCGAAGTTAACAGGCCCTCTTGCGGTTGTGATGGGTGCTGAAGGTGACGGTATGCGTCGCCTAACGCGTGAAACCTGTGATGATCTGATTAAGATCCCAATGGCAGGTAGCGTGTCGAGCCTGAACGTTTCAGTAGCATCGGGCATCTGTCTGTTCGAAGCGGTACGCCAGCGTTTAGCTCAGTAAAGCTAGGTTCAGCAACATTTGACTCAGTCACGCTTGGTTTAGTTGTGTGTCTCTATGTTGTTTAGAGGTACTTGCTATATAAAGAGTTAAACGACTTTAAGTCTATGAATTTATTAACGCTCACCACTTGCTGGTGGGCGTTTCTTTTTAGGCTGTTATAGCAAAAGCCATCGGTTTGTCGGATGGCTAGATGGCGACAGAAAAACTGTTTCATTATTAGCCAAATACCGCTTGCCAATACCGGGTTCTTTCTATAATATTTGCCGTCCTTAAAACTCGGTCATTTTTCTTTAGTTCCTTGCTTCCCTTGGACGACCGAGCCTTTCGTGGAAGCTAATAATCCGTAAGGAGCAACCAAATGCGTCATTATGAAATCGTATTCATGGTTCACCCTGATCAAAGCGAGCAAGTTGCTGGCATGATCGAGCGTTACACTGGTTCAATCACTGAAGCTGGTGGTACTATCCACCGTCTAGAAGACTGGGGCCGCCGTCAAATGGCTTACCCAATCAACAAACTTCACAAAGCTCACTACGTTCTTATGAACGTTGAAGCTGGCCAAGAAGTGATGGACGAGCTAGAAACTGCTTTCCGTTTTAACGATGCAGTTCTACGTAACATGATCATGCGCACTAAAGGCGCTGTGACTGAGCAATCTATCATGCTTAAGCAAAAAGAAGAGCGTGCAGAGCGTGCTCCTCGTCGTGATGACCGTGAAGAACGTGCACCACGTCGTGAAGAAGAAGCTAAGCCAGAAGCTGCTGCTGAGTAATTCTTTTTTGGCCTTTTAGGTCATTAAATTTTATTCAACTCGTTTAGGTATTCTCACTACAAGCATTTGCTTAGACTTATTTATAAGTTCGTGTGAGTACCGCATTATTAAATTTAGATCAGGAGATAGCCCATGGCTCGTTTCTTCCGTCGTCGTAAATTCTGCCGTTTTACTGCAGAAGGCGTACAAGAGATTGACTACAAAGACGTAGCAACTCTAAAAAACTACATCACTGAAGCTGGTAAAATTGTACCTAGCCGTATCACTGGTACAAGTGCTAAATACCAACGTCAGCTAGCTCGCGCTATCAAGCGTTCTCGTTACCTAGCTCTACTACCGTACACTGACAAGCATCAGTAATCGGTAATAGTTAATAATAGTTTAAGAGGACTAAGATAATGCAAGTTATTCTACTTGATAAGATCGGTAACCTAGGTGGCCTTGGCGACCAAGTAAACGTTAAATCTGGTTACGCTCGTAACTTCCTTATCCCACAGGGTAAAGCAGTTATGGCAACTAAAGACAACGTTGCTATGTTCGAAACTCGTCGTGCAGAACTAGAAGCTAAAGTTGCTGAGCAACTAGCTGCTTCAGAAGCTCGCGCTGAGAGCGTTAACACTCTAGAAGGCGTTACAATCGCTTCTAAAGCTGGTGACGAAGGTAAACTATTCGGTTCTATCGGTACTCGTGACATCGCTGACGCTATTACAGCGGCAGGTGTTGCAGTAGCTAAGAGCGAAGTACGCCTACCTGAAGGCGCTCTACGTAACATCGGCGAATTCGAAGTAAGCATCCAACTTCACTCTGAAGTTTTTGCTACTGCGAAAATCGCTATCGTTGCAGCTGAGTAATTTCAGTACCAAGACGAATTCTTTCTTTTGAAAGTTTTAAACACCAGCTTCGGCTGGTGTTTTTTTATGTCTGCAATATGAGTTTGAAGCTTTTTGGAACAGCGACTATTGCAGGAATAGAAAGCACTGAGAGGAGGGGGCTTACATAGTAAAAACGAGGGTATTCTTTATCGATACACGTTATACCCGCTCTCAAATTTAGAATTGAAAAAGTAGATTTACAGACAGTACGGAATCTTCTTTGTTCAACCCTTCCGGTACCTTGTCGTGGTACTGTCGAGAGTGAGCAATTTTTAGTGCTATATTGTCGGTAATATCGTTGATGGCTTCTAATTCAGTATCAAATTTTAGGTTGCTGTGGCCAGACACCAACGTCACATCGGCTTTGAGCTTCAAATTTTTCAATACCTGCCATGATGTATTTACATTGCCACGGAAAATCGCTTCTTCAACGATCTCTGGGAAGATGATGTCATCATCGTCTATTTCATCAAGGTTCGGTTCTTGGTAACGAAAACCCGGGCCCACTTCGACCTCCAACACAAACTCTTCTGTATTCGAAAGCTGATAACCTAGACCGCTAGAAACGGTGTAGTCCTTAAAATAAGCACTGTATCGTGAATCGACCCCTTTAAAGCTGCCATAGAGGTAGGTTTTCGGACTTAACTTGTAGTCACTCTGAGCAGAATATGTCGATTGCCTTTTATCTTCTTCGCCATCTTTGTAGAGATTGTAGTATTTCCATTCGCCACTGGTTCTATGACGGCCAGCCGTGTACTCACCGTTCAGGCGTACATTAAGCGATCGAGAATCAGAATTACCAGTATGCGACTGATATCCAAATTCGACTTCAGTATTCAGTGGGTTCGGCAGTTCTGAATCACTCGGTGCGATATCCATATCTTTTTCAGGTGTCGGTGCAACGACGATCGGCTCAGCAGCAGGTTCTGCTACCACTATCGAGTCGAGGATTGCATCAACAGAGGCTTTAGCATCATCCGCTAAGGCCGGCGGAGTGCTCAGGAGGCCGATGCTTAGAAGACTAGAGCTTAGAAGACCAGAGCTCAGAGCCAATAATTTGGACACGCATACCTCAGTTATACAGTGAATGAATGGAAGGATCGTAATGCTACCTTTGGTTAATTCCGTCAGCAATAGGTAAATTCTTGCTGAAGAATAAAACAAACTCATAGGATCGGATTACAAACGGATGTTCTTGGGTATAATGAACGATCATTATTAGTTATTGAGTGTAGTCATAGTGGATACCAAAAGTCAGAAATCAGCCAACGATCAGGTGGACGCCATCAAGGTCCCGCCACATTCATTAGAAGCTGAGCAATCTGTTATTGGCGGTTTGTTATTGGATAACGAACGCTGGGATACGGTGGCCGAAAAGGTTGTGGCCAAAGACTTTTATAGCCGTCCTCACCGTCTGATCTTTGAAGCGGTAAAGGATATCCTTGAAGAAAGCTCTCCTCTGGATCTTATTACACTCTCTGAACATTTAGAGCTGCGTGAGCAACTTGAAGAAGTGGGTGGCTTTGCTTACCTAGCTGACCTAGCGAAAAATACGCCAAGTGCAGCAAACATCAATGCCTATGCAGATATCGTGGCACAACGTGCATTGGTGCGTAGCCTGATTGGTGTGGCAAATGAAATTGCGGATTCTGGTTATGACCCTCAAGGTCGTACATCGGAAGAACTTGTTGATCTTGCTGAGAGTAAAGTTTTCGCGATTGCCGAAGGCCGAGCAAGTGAAAATGAAGGTCCACAAAACGTTGATAGTATTCTAGAGAAGACGTTAGAACGTATCGAAATCCTATACAAAACGCCACAAGATGGTGTGACAGGTGTCGATACGGGGTTCAACGACCTCAATAAGAAAACGGCAGGCCTACAAGGTTCTGACTTAATCATTGTCGCTGCACGTCCATCAATGGGTAAAACCACGTTTGCGATGAACCTATGTGAAAACGCAGCGATGAAGCAAGACAAGCCAGTGTTAATCTTCTCGCTAGAGATGCCAGCTGAACAGCTGATGATGCGTATGCTTGCGTCACTTTCTCGCGTAGACCAAACCAAGATTCGTACCGGTCAGTTAGACGATGAAGATTGGGCTCGTATCTCGTCGAGTATGGGTATTCTGATGGATAAGAAGAATATGTATATCGATGACAGCTCGGGTCTAACGCCAACAGAAGTACGTTCTCGAGCTCGACGAATTGCTCGTGAGCATGATGGTATCTCTATGATCATGATAGATTACCTTCAATTAATGCGTGTACCTTCGTTATCTGATAACCGTACTCTAGAGATCGCCGAGATTTCTCGCTCATTGAAAGCGCTAGCAAAAGAGCTCAATGTTCCGGTTGTGGCACTTTCTCAGCTTAACCGTTCCCTAGAGCAACGTGCTGATAAGCGCCCAGTAAACTCGGATTTGCGTGAATCAGGTTCGATCGAGCAAGATGCCGACTTAATCATGTTTATCTATCGTGATGAGGTTTATAACCCAGATAGTTCACTGAAAGGCATCGCTGAGATCATCCTGGGTAAGCAGCGTAACGGTCCGATCGGTTCGGTTCGTCTTACGTTCCAAGGTCAACACTCCCGATTTGATAACTATGCAGGTCCTGCATTTGATGATGAGTAATCGCTAATGACTTACATGAAAGCAGCGACGGCGAGCATTGACTTAAACGCGCTTGAACATAACCTGAACCAGATAAAATCGAAGGCTCCTCATTGCAAGGTAATGTCTGTTGTGAAAGCCAATGGCTACGGACATGGCTTACTGCATATTGCTAAGCATTCAAAAAGCTCTGATGCTTTTGGTGTGGCGCGTATTGAAGAAGCATTACAGCTTCGTGCTGGTGGCATAGTTAAACCTATTTTGTTGCTAGAAGGGTTTTATTCTTCGGGCGATTTGCCAATCTTGGTGACCAATAACATCCAAACAGTGGTGCACTGTGAAGAGCAATTAAGTGCGCTAGAGAATGCAGAGTTGGAAACACCTGTTGTGGTTTGGCTAAAAGTCGACAGTGGTATGCATCGCCTAGGTGCTCGTCCTGAGCAATACCAAAATTTTGTTGAGCGCTTACATCAATGTGCGAATGTTGCTAAACCTCTGCGCTACATGAGCCACTTCGGTTGTGCTGATGAACTTGATAGAGCAACCACCGTTGAACAGACCGAGCTTTTCTTATCGCTCACCGACGGTTGTGAAGGTGAGCGTTCACTTGCTGCTTCAGCGGGTCTATTGGCTTGGCCAGACAGCCATCTTGATTGGGTTCGACCGGGAATTATCTCTTACGGTGTTTCTCCTTTTGCGGATAAATCAGCGCAAGATCTTGGCTTTTATCCTGTAATGACTTTGACCTCGCACTTGATAGCCGTTCGTGATGTTAAAGCGGGTGAAAGTGTTGGCTATGGCGGTAACTGGACCAGTGAGCGAGATACCAAGGTTGGTGTGATCGCGATAGGTTATGGTGATGGTTATCCTCGCACTGCTCCTAACGGCACTCCAGTGTTCGTTAACGGCCGAAAAGTACCGATCGCAGGACGTGTATCAATGGACATGTTAACGGTTGATCTTGGCCCTGATGCGTCAGATAAAGTCGGTGATGAAGCAACATTATGGGGTAAAGATTTACCTTCAGAAGAAGTCGCAGAACATATTGGCACTATCGCTTACGAGCTGGTCACTAAGCTGACTTCGCGTGTTGCGATGGAGTACGTGAAGTAGCTAATGTGAAGTAACTAATGCGAAGTAACTATGGATCCTATAAGTAAATGATGTTCATACGAACGACTCGACACTGGTTAATGTCTGCAATGGCATTACTCGGTGTCAGCTTGTCTTCTCCCGCTGCGAGTGAAGAAAAAGATTCAGCCTTTGTTCCTTTCTATTTTAGTACTGAAACCATGGGTAATACCTTCGGGGTTGCTGGTGTCGCAAAGGGTATTTGGCAACCTCAAGCTGCTCTGTTTGGCATGGCGCTTTATTCAGATAAAGACAGCTACGTCGGTTTCTTATCAGCCTTTAACTTCGCACTGTCTGAGAACGTATTGTTTAGTACTCAGATGTACCAAGCTCGCTTTAACGAAAACCCGTATTACATTGGCTCTCAAGGCGATAATGATTCATCCATTGATGATAAAACCATTGCCGACGGCTTAGAAGAAAACTATCAGGTTGAGTTTAAGTATCTGCTGCCTTGGGGCAATGTTGCAGAGCATGGCTTGTTAGGGGCTTTCCAACCCATCAAAGATGTGAGCTTTGCTTCCCCATTAGAGTCGGGTGTCAGTTCGATTGTCTTTACGCCTTTCTATACGGCTCGTGAGCTAGAAGGCTTAAACAATAGCGAACAGGCGACAGGTTTTAGTTTGGCGTTTGATTGGGATAACCGTGATAGCACACGCAACCCAACCAAGGGATCTCATACCAATCTTGAATTTACTACCGGCGCTGAAAGTTGGTCTAACGATGACTTATGGCTGAAGTGGACATTCCAAAACAGTCAGTATTTTGCATTGGGTCCTTTGGGGAACTTGTTCGACCAACAAGTCGTGGCATTTGATGTCTATACCGCTGACACACCTACGTGGGGCAAATGTTCAGGGCAAGATTGTGCTCATCCACCGGAAACAGAGCAAGCTCGACTCGGTGGCTTATATCGCTTAAGAGGTTATACCGGAGGTCGTTACCACGGTCGTTCTGCTATTCACTACTCTGCAGAATATCGAGTGCTTCCTGATTGGCAACCACTGGGCGATATCCCACTGATTAACTACTACGATTTGCCTTGGTGGCAGTGGGTGGCGTTTGCTGAAGTCGGGCGTGTTGCTGATGAGTACGATATCAAAACACTGCACACAGACATGAAATGGAGCCTAGGCGGCGCAGTTCGTTTCCAGGTGGAAGGTATTGTTGTACGTGCTGAATTAGCGCGAGGCGGTGATGAAGGGACCTTTAGGGTTATGATAAACCAGCCTTTCTAATCTGGCTTTACCAACTCGACTCTCTTATATTTTTAAAGGGTGACACATAACGGTGTCACCCTTTTTTGTTTTCTACCATTATGTTTGTTAAGCGGTATTTCACTGTTGATGACGTAACGTTACTCACCTTGAATGGTCGCAATAACGGTACGGCTTCCACCACAATCTCGGTGTTCACCTAAGTAAATGCCCTGCCATGTCCCTAATGCTAGACGACCATTGGTAATCGGAATTGTCACACTGGTGCCAAGTGTCGATGCTTTAATGTGAGCGGGCATATCATCATCACCTTCGTAGGTGTGCTTGTAGTAGGGGGCTCGTTCGGGCACAAACTTATTAAAGTGTGATTCCATATCGGTGCGAACAGTAGGGTCTGCGTTCTCATTTAGCGTAAGGCTAGCAGAAGTATGCTGAATGAATAGATGTAATAAACCAACAGACAGTGAATGGATATCGGATATCTGTTGTTCAATTTCATCAGTGATGAGATGAAATCCACGTTTTTGTGCGTGTAGGTGTATCGTCTTCTGAATCCACATACGCCATCCTCTATAATGTATTTGGAAAAAAAGTGGTTTAACGCTATCTTTTGAACTTGAATTTATCAGCTTTCGCTCACATTTAATGATGTGAGCGCTAGAGTCAGTACCGATTCTGCTATCAGGAAATCTAATTCTGATTTATCTCAAGGTACCGCTCTTCATATGCGGCATAATACGTCGTGAAAAAAAATTACAAAGAATCTTTCAGTGGTGATGCGGTTTAGTCATCATAGAAAAATATAAACTTTCGCCTAATCGGGGGTTCTATTCATCACTTTGGTGACGTCTAGAATAAAACCTACAGTAACATCGGGATAGATACCATGTTGAAAAATATCAACCCAACGCAAACACAAGCGTGGAAAGCTCTAACTGCACATTTTGAGTCTGCTCAAGATATGGATATGAAAGAGCTGTTTGCTCAAGATGCAAAGCGTTTCGAGAGCTTTTCTACTCGTTTCGGTTCAGACATCTTAGTGGATTACTCTAAGAACCTTATCGACGCTGAAACTATGCAGCACCTATTCGCTCTTGCGAACGAGACTGAAGTTAAGTCTGCAATCGAAGCAATGTTCGGCGGTGATGCAATCAACAAGACTGAAGGTCGTTCAGTTCTTCACACTGCGTTACGTAACCGTAGCGACAAGCCAGTAATGGTTGATGGCAAAGACGTAATGCCAGCAGTGAACGCAGTACTAGCAAAAATGGAACTGTTCACACACCGTATCGTTTCTGGTGAGTGGAAAGGTTACACAGGTAAAGAGATCACTGATGTAGTTAACATCGGTATCGGCGGTTCAGACCTTGGTCCATACATGGTAACTGAAGCTCTTACGCCATACAAAACTCGCCTAAACATGCACTTTGTTTCTAACGTAGACGGTACTCACATCGTTGAGACACTTAAGCCTCTTAACCCAGAAACAACACTGTTCCTAGTGGCATCTAAGACATTTACCACTCAAGAAACAATGACGAACGCACACTCTGCGCGTGATTGGTTCTTGGCTGAAGCGGGCGACTCAGCACACGTTGCTAAGCACTTCGCAGCACTATCAACAAACGCGGCTTCAGTTGCTGAGTTTGGTATTGATACTGACAACATGTTCGAATTCTGGGATTGGGTAGGCGGTCGTTACTCACTATGGTCAGCGATCGGTCTTTCTATCTCACTATCTATCGGCTTCGATAACTTCGCCGAGCTACTCGATGGTGCACACGAGATGGATAACCACTTTGCTTCAACGGAATTTGAAAGCAACATTCCAGTGATCCTTGCGTTAATTGGTGTTTGGTACAACAACTTCCACGGCGCTGAGTCAGAAGCAATCCTACCTTACGATCAATACATGCACCGTTTTGCTGCTTACTTCCAGCAAGGTAACATGGAATCTAACGGTAAATTCGTTGACCGTGAAGGTAACCCAGTAGAATACCAAACAGGCCCTATCATCTGGGGTGAACCTGGTACAAACGGTCAGCACGCGTTCTACCAACTGATTCACCAAGGCACTAAGCTGATCCCATCAGACTTCATTGCTCCGGCTATCAGCCACAACCCAGCATCTGATCACCACCAGAAGCTAATGTCTAACTTCTTTGCTCAAACTGAAGCGCTAGCTTTCGGTAAGACAAAAGAGACAGTAGAAGCTGAATTCCTAGCGGCTGGCAAAACAGCTGAAGAAGTTGCTGAGCTAGTACCTTTCAAAGTATTTGAAGGTAACCGCCCAACGAACTCTATTCTTGTTAAGCAAATCAACCCTCGCTCTTTAGGTAACCTAATCGCGATGTACGAGCACAAGATCTTCGTTCAAGGCGTTATCTGGAACATCTTCAGCTTCGACCAATGGGGTGTAGAACTTGGTAAGCAACTAGCAAACCAAATTCTTCCAGAGCTTGCAGACGATGCACAAGTAACGTCTCACGACAGCTCTACTAACGGTCTAATCAACGCATTTAAAGCGCTGAAAGCTTAAGACTGTTTAAGTAACACCAAGTCATAACTGTAAACGCTAACCTTTCGGTTGGCGTTTTTTATGTCCGTTGATTTTACGGCAATAAAAAGGCTGACGTATGTACGTCAGCCTTTCGCTTTTTATTTACTCGATTGTCTCTATTCGAAACAGATCTCGATGAAAGCATTACCCCACTGAGATGAGAAAGGCATGATGATGATTGCGCCTTCACACTTGTGACGAATAGTATGGCCTTTACCTGAAACCACGATTGGCGTTGCCATATCGAAGTCAAAGCCGCTTTCTGCAAGAATACGCTTTGCGCCACCGGTTACCATGTTAGTGATTTCACCCACCATGTCGGTCACTTCTTCGTTCAAACCGTTTGGTCGTTCACCTAGCATGTTTTCCATGATTTCTAGAGCAAGCCCTTCATCAAAGGTGATCGACATTGAGCCACGAGACTGTGTACCAACCATACCAATTAGGCCGGATACATCACCACGAGCGATTTCATCTTTCTTCACTCTTGGTTTCTGAGGCTTTAATTCTAGAGATGCCATCGTTTTTAGTACGTTCATCAAAGAAGCTAAAAACGGGTTTACAAATTCAGCGCGCATAATGTTCTTCTATAATCTTATTCTTTCATTTCGGAGGAGCAAGTTTGGCAAATGCCATGTGATTCAATGACATGGTTGGTCAACTTGAATCCATGCTGCTCGGCGTTACTCGCGAGTAGGGCGACAAGCGCATCGTCTTGTAATTCTACCACAGTGCCACATTTATCGCAGATCAGTAATTGGGAAAAATGCGTGTTGGCATTGCAAGAGCAGCAACATATAAAGCTATTCGTTGATTCAACTCGGTGAATGAACCCTTGCTCCAACAAAAAATCCAAAGCGCGATAAACTGTAGGAGGCTTGGCTTGCGGTTCACTGACTTTCAATTGCTCTAATAATTCATAAGCACTGGAGGCTTTTTTATTAGATAGGATAAGCTCAAACACTCGCTTTCTTTGGGGTGTTAGCCTAACACCTCGCGATACGCATATCCCTTCAACTTGCTCTATTAATGTGTGGTCCAAATTTTTCACCGTTCAATCAAACATCCCCATTCAGCCCCTATTGCTAGGTAACCTTGTTTGAGGAGACATTGATTTTATTAAAGTCAGGTACAGAGCGTATTGTGACCTACGACTTTGAATAAGACAAGGTAACTCAAAACGACAGTGTGACTCAAGGCATAACTGATTAATCAAGCTGAATTAGAGATCTGGTGAATGAGTTTGAAAATACAGTATGCAATAGTGCGCTTAATGATCAAGAGTTGTCAATCGACATTGGTCTGTCATCGACTAAAAAGGGTTTAGCGTTACGTTGAGCTAAGTGACTCGCTACGCATGGTTTTAGGGATAACTAGCCCAACCAAAGCAAGAATGTTATATATGCAGGGCGATAGTATGGCTCCGACCTTGCAAGGCGGCTCTCTTATTGCAATTGAATCGATAGATAATTTCGTTAATGACGGTATCTATGTGTTTAATTGGGAGGGTGAGTTATTTATTAAGCGTTTACAGCGGATTAAAGACGGTGTGCGTGTGACGAGCGATAACGGCAAATATGAAGCGTGGGAGATTACCAGAGACGAAATGCAAGTTAGACACTTCGTCATTCTAGGTAGGGTTACTGGTTGTTGTCAGAGATTGTAAAGTATGAAAAAAGCCACAGATTTAACCAAAGAAGATTTCTATGAGTATATTACTGATAGAGTTACAGAGGGGTACAACTGCCCTGTGTGCAAAAGGAGTGTATTTCCTTCGGTTTATAATACCGTTGATGGCTCAAGCACTATTGCATTTTCCAAAATGGATTTTACATTTCACAAGCCGCCACACAACGTACCACCTCACTTTGATGGTCAGTTGTTTTTGATTCCTTGCGTATGTAGTAACTGTAGTTACATTAGTTACTTTTCGGCGTTGGATGTTGTAGAGTACCTTAACGCAAAAAGAGGTGTATAATTGATGGATAACATTATACAGTTTTCCTCAGATGAGAAAAAAATTCCTGTAAAGGGCGGCGATGGTGGAGGTGATGATTTGGAAGTAAGAGTTGCAAGACTTGAGTCTGATGTCGAATACATCAAACGTGACATTGCTGAAATCAAGACTGACCTTAAAGATCACAGAAAAGAACAGCAAACAGACTTTCGAATTCTGTTTGGGTCATTAATTACTGTCGCAATAGGGTTAGCAGGACTAATGGCTAAAGGCTTTGGCTGGCTATAAACTTGTGAACCTTAGAGAAACCCGCGTCATGCGGGTTTTTTATTGCTCAAATTTGTCATGTAGCTTATGTGGAAATAGCTGTGTATACCGTCCACAGCGTGTTCAAGTTTCTATGTCCAGTGACCTGAGCTACCTCTTCAATCGAATAGCCTTTTCAAACAGTCGACTTGCTCCCTCTCTTCGTAGGTCGTGATACCTCAAATCTTCAATACCCAATTTGTTTATCACTCGCTGAAAACCTGCACTAACACTTCGTGAGTTGTACGGGAAAATAAGTTCGTCTTTGTTCCTGAATGTTTTCGATTCCCTGTGTATAATCGCCCAATTATTTTTGACTACAATGTCCACTGTGAAGCGTGATTCACCGCTTTGAAGTGTTCTTTTTTAATGCTAGATGCCTTCGTTCCACTCCATCAATACGTACTATAGGCGTAGTGAGCGGGTGAGCTTGCGGCAGAACTAGCGAGTTTCTGTATATAAATGCAGTGTATAGATTTTGAGTAACGCTTTATGAAACCTGACAATACCAGTAAATATGCGGCTAACCGCTTATCCGTTGCACCCATGTTGGATGGGATCTACTTTTCAGGTAAATAAAGGGATTGGGTTGTTTTAGGCGTACCATAGGCGATCTTCTAACTTTCGGTACACCTTTTTATTGTTGAGTACGCCTTAACTCAGAACACGAAAAACCGCCTTGTTTGGCGGTTTTGTCGTATCTGGTACTTCATAGTCACATGCGACTACACTCGAGCTATTGCAACCTAAGCATACTGTGCATTGTGTCTATGTGGGCTAGGTTGTCGTTTTGTTTATTGTTGGACTGCATAGCTATTTCTATCTTATTTCTTGCAATTCGGGTGCTACGTTCTAGTTGTGCCACCATATCGTTTAGCTCTTGTAGTTCTCTTTGTCTTTCTTGTTCGAGTTGGTAGGCGCGTTCGGCTGCTCGATTGGCATTTTGAATCAGTGTAGTGTTTTGGTTGATTGATGTGGTTTGCAATTGGGGCGTACTGATTAGTTGGTCAAAGGCGCGGATCACTTTAAGCATGAAGGTTGGGCTAATCCACATCGCGTAGGCATAGACGAGTTCTTTGCATACCCATGTTCCTTTGTTTGTTCCACCTTGTTTTGAAGCAAAGACCAGATCTGGTCTTTGCTTATCGTGCTCTATTTCTTGGATAAATTCTTTGGTGTTATCTAGGCGCATAAATCGTACTGGGCGATTTTTATCTTCTCCACCGCTAGCTTTATGAAGATCGTTAAGAGAAAACAAACTGCCTAGAGTGCGAATATCTTTTGAAAGGATAGTTAGATTGGTCATAGTGACCTCCGATGGTTTTGGTTGTTAACCATCACGCAAAGGTCTCTAATCTTCGGGTGATGGACTGAACAAGGTTAGAGACTACCGCACCATCGACACGGCCAACCTGAAGGTTGCCTCGCCCAGCCCACCATTGGCGAGGTATATTGCCTTTAAGTAAGCAAATACACCATGTGCAGGTGTGCCGAAGCCGCACATAAAAAAGGCCAGCAAAATGCTGACACTTATGTGCCGATGGTTAAAAGCGGGGTCTCTAATCCCGACACTGGATTTTGCCAGTGCAGTTATAGATTACTGGTGTTTTGGGTGGAGCGTCAACGATAAAAAGCAATTTAACGCAATCTAACGTAGATTATAGTTGTAAATCAGAACAACCTGTCGCATAATTCTTACATCAACTAATCAACTTGTTTGTGATGTTGGTACTCAGGTGAGTCGCTACCATTAA